>SZPB01000002.1 GCA_030263535.1 Cytophagia bacterium CHB2 | reverse complement strand
CCATTTATACCTCGATTTTGCCCAGTGCAACCTCATTGAGCATTTCTCCGAATCCGTTTTCGCCGGACGAGGACGGATTCGACGATTTTGCAATTTTTAATTTGAATCTCCCCGTGACAACCGCTTCCGTGCACCTCAAGATTTATGATTTACGCGGCCGTTTGGTGCGATGGTTGTTGAACAATCGATCTGTCGGCTCGGCTTTCCAGGTTGTGTGGAATGGCCGTGACGATGAGGGCCAGGCTGTGCGTTCCGGCGTTTACCTCGTTTTTATGCAAGCCATTTCGGCTAATGCGGGAACGTTGCTGTCGGCAAAAACGACGGTGGTGCTGGCGCGGCCGGGAAACTGACGCGGTTAAAGCAAGGGGGGCTCTTTTGCGGCAGCAGTGCCTCCGGCTGGATGCAATAATCTGTCGATTATATTCAAATTAATTCATTGCATTTTAAGCTCCTTGCGGTTATATTTTTTACTCAATTATGTTCTCAGCTCTACAACTTGCCGCCGTTGAAAAAAGAATTGTTGCCGCTTGCCAGCGCGCCGGCCGTGATCGAAGCGAGATTACGCTCGTCGGGGTGACGAAAACAGTGACATTCCCCGAGGTTGTCGCGGCGAGCGCCAGTGGTCTGCACAAATTCGGAGAGAACCGCGTGCAAGAGGCGGCTCCCAAGATTGCAGCCGCACGGGAAAAAGCTTTGGCGGTGGAGTGGCATCTGATCGGCCATTTACAAACGAATAAGGCCAAAGATGCTGCAGCACTGTTCGACGTGATTCAATCGGTCGATTCGGTGCGCCTCGCAGAAGCTTTGCAGAAGCACGCCGAGAAATTGCAGCGCCGCCTCGAGGTTTTTGCGCAAGTCAATACCTCGGCAGAAGCTTCGAAATTTGGTGTGGCGCCGACCGAAGCGGTTGTGCTGGCGCGTGAAATAGCCGCTTTCCCCAATCTCCACTTGGCCGGTTTGATGACGATAGGCGCTTTGACGGAGGACGTTGACAAGATACGCGTTTGTTTCCGCACGCTGCGCCAGCTTCATGCGGAAATTTTGGCGCTGCACCTGCCGAATACCACCATGCGGCACTTGTCGATGGGTATGACTGACGATTTTGAAATTGCGATTGAGGAAGGCGCGACCATCGTGCGAATTGGCAGGGCTATTTTTGGCGAACGAACAAGTTGAAACGGCAAGCAGTACCCCGGCCATTTTTTGCAAACAGGTGTGCGCAAACGACCCGGTGAGAACGTACTTAAAAATTCTATCTATTGTGGGAGTATTATTGTGCGATTGACACCTCTCGACATAAAAAAACAAGAATTCAAACGCGTCGTGCGCGGCTACGATCGTGACGAGGTCAATACCTTTCTCGAAATGATCGCAGAAGAATTCGAAGCGCTCTTGCACGAGCGCAGCCGCCTGTCGGAAGAAATTGTGAGATTGCGGACCCAGTTGCAGGATTATCAGGACGTGGAACGCACGCTTAAACACGCCTTGAAAAATACGCAAGAAACGGCGCTGCAATCGCTCGAAAACTCCAAGCGCGAGGCGGAGATGGTTGTGCGTGACGCCGAAATGGAAGCGGAAAAAATCATCCGCGACGCCAAGGTTCGGCTGGCAGAATTGAAGAACGAATTAATGGTCGTGAAAGCGCAGAAAAGTTCGTTTGCACGGCGCTTGCGCCATTTGCTGGAAAGCCAGCTTGAATTGATCGGCGTGCTTGAAATCGATGATATGGGGTTTGGTGAAACGGAAGCGCCCACCCGCCCCGCGCATGAGGCGCCGCCTGCCAAAACGATGCCTGCGGCAGCGCCCGACGTCCGCCGGCCACCGGCTCGCCCGCTGACCGCCGCCGGCTCAAAGGAATTCCGCCCCATTACGGAAGCAACCACGCCCGGTGCACGCACCACTAGCGAAAAGAAGGAGACGCGCATCTCAGACTTCATTACTTGAATACCCACGGCAATTTTTTCGACTACCGATTTGACACCACTTGAGCACGAATCTGGCCGTTAATTCCCCGCCAGATTTTTCACCATTGACTTTACAACCAAGGACTGCATCATGTCGAAAACGAGGACTCTTTGGCATTGGGGAGCTGTATGTTTGTGCATCGGCTCACTCCTGAACACCGGCTGCGCATCGCGCATGGCTTTAAAAGATGATACCGGCCAGCCGATTAAACGCAGCGAGGTGGAAGCGAGAAAGACCAGCAATAATTTTTGGCTTTATACCATCGGCGGCGGCGCGCTCAGTTTTGGCGCGAGTTTTTTTGCCGGCGCCATGCTGGAACGCAGCGTTGATAGTGAAAATCGCGCCGCGCTGTGGTCGGTGACGGGCGCGGGGACGGTAATCGGGACATTGATCTTTGCGCACAACGGTAAGGTGCGCGACTATAATCTAGCCGTTGAAGCCGTGAAAGACAGCCGCCAGCGCGAGTTGGATAAAAAGATTAAAAGCGAGCAGCAAAGACAGGAAAACCTGACGTCGGAACGCAAGCGCCTGGAAGATGAGCGTAAACGGCAGGAAGCCGAGCGCGCCAAGTTGCTCGAGCAAATTCGCAGTAAACAGAAGAAGGAAGACAAACCTTAATTCATTTCCTAAACCCAGGAGAAGGAAAGCGCCTCGTATGACTACCTTACTGCAGCAGATCGACGAAGCCGTTGCCGTTATTCGCAAGCACGCCAAAACCAAACCGGAAATCGGCATAATTTTAGGCACGGGCCTGGGCGCGTTGGCGAAAGAGATCAAAACCGAGGCGACCATCTCCTATTCTGATTTGCCCCATTTCCCGCTGTCAACAGTTGAAAGTCACGCGGGCCGTTTGATTTTTGGGACGCTGGGCAACAAGCAGGTGGTGGCGATGCAAGGCCGCTTTCATTTCTATGAAGGCTATTCCATGAAGCAGATCACCTTTCCGGTGCGCGTCATGAAAGCCCTGGGTTGCCATACACTCGTCGTTTCCAACGCCTGCGGCGGCATGAACCCGCTGTTTGCGCCCGGCGATATCATGATCATGACGGATCATATCAATTTGTTGGGCGACAATCCTCTGATCGGCCCGAATGAAGAGGCGCTTGGCCCGCGTTTCCCGGATATGTCTGAGCCATATACCCAAGCGTTGATTGCCCTGGCCGAACAAGTCGCCCTCGAAGAAAAAATTCGTGTGCAAAAAGGCGTGTACGTTGCGCTCTCCGGCCCGAACCTCGAGACGCGCGCGGAGTATCGTTTTTTGCGTCAGATCGGCGCGGATGTCGTGGGCATGAGCACGGTGCCGGAAGTCATCGCCGCGGTGCATGGCGGGATGAAGGTGCTGGGGCTATCCGTGGTGACAGATTCATGCTTGCCCGATGCCCTCGAGCCTGTTGACATTGCGAAGATCATTAAAACCGCCGGCGAAGCCGAGCCTAAGCTCACATTGATCATGAAACGCGTAATTGAACGGATGTAACAAATCGTTTATCCGCAACTGCGTAAGTTCCATGACGCCGGTTGCCGGCGTTCATGCCGCGGCTAATGTTGTCGATCGACAAACACCTCAACACGTTTTAGCTACAAGGCAAATCAGGATGTATAAACCGTTTCCCCAGGAATTAAATCTCCCGGCAATCGAAGAAGAAGTTCTTCACTATTGGAAGAGCGAGAACATTTTTCAAAAAAGTGTTTCATCTCGCCCGGCCGACAAGCCTTTTGTTTTTTTTGAAGGCCCTCCCACCGCCAACGGCAAGCCCGGCATTCATCACGTCATTGCCCGCACCATGAAGGATTTTGGCTGCCGCCTGAAAACCATGCAAGGCTATCGGGTGGAACGCAAGGCCGGCTGGGATACCCACGGCTTGCCGGTCGAAATCGAGGTCGAAAAACAACTCAAGTTCACCAAGAAAGATCAGATTCTCGCCTACGGCATCGACAAATTCAATGCGCGCTGCCGCGAAAGCGTTTGGCAATACAAGCAATTGTGGGATCAACTTACCGAGCGCATGGGCTATTGGGTCGATCTCAAAGATCCTTATGTGACGTATGAAAACAAGTATATCGAAAGCGTTTGGTGGATTTTAAAGCAATTATGGGATCGCAATCTTTTGTATCGCGGCCATAAGATCGTGCCATATTGCCCGCGTTGTGAAACCCCATTGTCGAGCCACGAAGTCGCGCAAGGTTATGACGAAGTCGAAGACCCCTCGGTCTTCGTGAAAATGCCGTTGCAAAATGATCCCTCCACCTCGTTCTTGGTTTGGACGACGACGCCATGGACGCTGATTTCGAATGTCGCGCTCGCCTTGCATCCCGATGTGCCTTATGTCAAAGTCTCGCATAATGGCGAGCAGTTGATTCTTGCTGAACCGCGCCTGGAGGCCTTAGCGGGTGATTATCAAATCCTCGAGCGCAAAGCGGGCCGCGAGTTCGCGAATATCGACTATCAGCCGCTTTTTACGTTCATGCGCAGCGACAAGCGCTCACATTACACGGTGCTGGCGGATTTTGTGACGACCACCGACGGCACCGGCATCGTGCATTTGGCGCCGGCGTTCGGTCAAGACGATTACCAGGTCGGCGTGCAACACAATCTGCCTTTCTATCAACCGATTGACAAGAGCGGGCGGTTCACATCAGATGTCACGCCGTGGCAAGGCCAGTTTTTCAAGGAGGTCGATCCCGGCATCGTGGCCTCACTGAAGCAAAGCGGGCGGCTCTACAAAATTGAGAAATATCGCCACACCTATCCGCATTGCTGGCGCGATGATACGCCATTAATCTATTATGCGAAAGAAACGTGGTACATTCGCACGACGCAATTCAAAGATCGCTTTGTAGAGTTGAACAAGGAGATCAACTGGTATCCTCCCGAAGTGGGTGCAGGCCGTTTCGGGGAGTGGCTGTCCAATAATGTCGATTGGGCGTTGTCGCGCGATCGCTTCTGGGGCACGCCGCTGCCGATCTGGCTCGATGAGGAAGGCAATTTTCAGTGCGTCGGTTCAGTGAAGGAATTATCGGAATTGACCGGCCGCGATCTGGCGCAGCTTGACTTGCACCGGCCGTTTGTCGATGAGATCACGTTCGTCAATCCCCAAAACGGCAAGCTCATGCGCCGCACGCCGGAAGTGATTGATGTTTGGTTCGATAGCGGCGCGATGCCGCTGGCGCAGTGGCATTATCCCTTCGAAAATCAAGACATCTTTGCGCGCAGTTTCCCGGCAGATTTTATCAGCGAAGCGGTTGATCAAACGCGCGGTTGGTTCTATTCGCTGCTGGCCATCGCCGCCATGCTTTTCGACAAGCCTTGTTTCAAAAATTGCGTCGTGCTTGAGATGGTGCTGGACAAGGACGGCAAGAAGATGTCCAAATCCAAGGGCAATGTCGTCGATCCTTTCCAGGTGATCAATAAATATGGCGCAGACGCCACACGCTGGTATATGATGACGGTCAACCCGCCCTGGCAAGCCACTCGTTTTGACACCAAAGGCGTGGAAGAAATCGTCAGCCGATTCTTTGGAACGTTGATCAACACCTACGCTTTTTTTGCGATGTATGCCAACATCGACAAGTTCGCATATCCCGCGCAACCGATTCCCCTGGCGCAACGGCCGGAGATCGATCGCTGGCTTATTTCAACGCTCAATCGCCTGGTGGCGCGCGTCGAAGAGAATTACAATGTGTATGACATCACGCGCGGCGCGCGCGCGCTGGCCGAGTTTGTCGTCGATGATCTGTCGAACTGGTACGTGCGGCGTTGCCGCCGGCGCTTCTGGAAATCCGATATGGGGCCTGACAAGCAGGCGGCCTTTGAAACGCTTTATGAAGCGTTGCTGACCGTTTGCAAAGCCGCCGCGCCGCTTGCGCCTTTTATTCCGGAGGCGATTTATTTGCGTTTGACCGCGGCGCAGCCGGGCGCCAGCGTGCATCTCAGCGAATTTCCCTCCGCCGCGCACAAAGCCTATCAGTTCCGGCAGGAAGATCTGGAAACGCAGATGGAGGCGGTGCGCGCCGTGGTGAATGCGGGCCGCGCGCTGCGCGCCGAGCGCAATCTTAAAATTCGGCAGCCGCTTAGCCGCCTCATTATCGTCTCCAACGATGAAAAGCAGCGGGCGGCCATCAACACCGGCAGCCAGCTTATTCAAGATGAATTGAATGTCAAAGCGATTGAGTTCGTCGCCTCGGCGGCGGAGTTGACCTCGCTCAAAGCGGAGCCGAACTTCAAAGCGCTTGGCCCGAAATTCGGCAAACAAGCCAACGCTGTGGCGGGCGTTATTCGCGCTTTGCGTGCGCAACAGACGCACGAATTGGAGCAGCACGGCGTTCTGGAAATAGATTTTGAAAACGGAAAAGTCAAACTCACCACGGACGAGGTCAACCTCGTGCGCCATCAAGCCGAAGGCTTGGCAGTAAGCACGGAGGCAGGCTGGACGATTGCGCTTGACACCAAATTGAATGACGACTTGCTTGCGGAAGGCTTGGCAAGGGATTTCGTCAATCGCGTACAAAACATGCGAAAAGACGCGGGCTTCGAAGTCACGGATCGCATTGCCGTCCGATATGAAGGCTCGAGCCGCGTCCACGATGCCATTCAAAAATTGGCGCATTACATCCAGCAAGAAACCCTGGCCGATCGACTAGGCCCGGCGCAAGCCGGCGAACATCTGACTCACGTCGAATCGTGGAACGTGGGCGACGAAGAAATCGTTATTAGCGTTGCCCGGGTTTGAGCTGCACAATGTTTGTTTCTCGTCTAGGCGCTTCTCCGTAACAGTTGCCCAACACAATCGCTTGTGGCAAATTCCCGGAAAGCGGCGGCGGGAAGAGATTTGTGCGGTAAATTTAGAAAAAATTTCACCTCGTTCATTGAATTCATCAATGATTAAACCCTGTGACCGGCGACGGACTCACCTCTCGTTGGCCTGGAAGGTCAAAACCACAGGAGGGCGTTCATGAAATCTCAAGATTTGCAGTATTTCAAGCGTCTGTTGTTGGAGCGGCGCACCGAGCTGTTGAAGGAACTGGACCACTTCAAAAATGGCCAGGGCGCTACGACGGTAAAGGACGCCTCGGGCGAAAACACTTCATATGCCCATCACATGGCGGATCAAGGCACGGACAACATGGAGCGTGAAAAGGCATATTATTTCGCCACGCGCGAAGGCCGCTTGCTCTATCATATCGATCAAGCGCTGGAGCGTGTCGAGGACGGCTCTTACGGCCATTGCCATAATTGCAATCAACTGATTGCATGGGAACGGTTGGAAGCCGTGCCGCATGCGCGCTTGTGCATCAACTGCAAAATGAAAGAGGAAAGCGGCGTTTCGCTGGATCAGTAAATCCCACGGTGCATCCAATATCATTTTCATCACGGCAGGCTTGACGTCGGCGAGAGTTCGGTCGAACGCTCGCCTGTGGTCGAGTCTGCTTTTTCATTTCAAATTTCGATATGACTATTCTGCAGGGCATGGGTGTGTTGGTGATCACGGCGATCATCGTCGTGCTCGATCAAGCGACCAAGCTGCTGGTCAAAGCGCGGTTCTTTCTGGGCGAATCGATTGAAGTGCTGGGCGATGTCCTGCGCTTCACCTACATCGAAAATCCCGGCATGGCGTTTGGCATTCGCATTGGCGGCAAATATTTCTTCACGGTTTTTGCCGCCCTCGCCACGATCGTCATCATGATTTATCTGTATCGCATTCGCCGGGAGAAACTGCCGGCGCGGCTCTCGCTGGCGCTCATTCTCGGCGGCGCGATCGGAAATCTCATCGATCGCTTTGCTTATGGCAGCGTGATCGATTTCATCGATGTTGGCATTAACAACACGCGCTGGCCCGTGTTCAATATTGCCGATAGCGCCGTTTCGATCGGCATGGTGATTTTAATGGCCTTGGTTCTTTTCGAAAAAGACAAAACCGCAGCCGAGCCGGAGTCGCCCGCCTTGCCCTCAACCAAAGCTTCCCCCAGCGATGAGCATGACAATTGGCTGGGCACGCGTTCACGCACGCCGTCGTCGTGAAGCCGGATTGTGATTGTGCGCAGTTTGCCGCATGAGATTTTGCATGCCGTGCTCCGTCCCCATCGCTAAAGCCGAACCTGCACGAACATTCTCAACAGGAAAAGGAGGATCGCAATGAAAAGAATATTTGCGCCGGTGTTATGTTTGGGCCTGGCAGTTTCTGCGTTTGCGCAGGATTATGTCAAGCAACGCCTGCAAGCCTCCTCGCGGCATCACGAATGGGTGGCGGTCAAGAACGGTGAGCGCAGCGTGCATTGTTTCGTGGTCTATCCTGAAGCAAAGGATAAAGTCTCCGCCGTGCTGGTGATTCACGAGAATAAAGGCTTGACGGATTGGGTGCGCGGCGTTGCCGATCAATTGGCGGAAGCTGGCTACATCGCCATTGCCCCGGACTTGCTGTCAGGCGCGGGGCCGAGAGGCGGCAAGACCAGCGATTTTGCCAGCGCGGATAGCGCGACGCAAGCGTTGTACGCACTCAAACCCGAACAAGTAACGTCAGACTTGAACGCGGTGGCAGATTATGTTATCAAGTTGCCGGCGTGCAATGGCAAATTAGCGGTGGCGGGTTTTTGTTGGGGCGGAAGCCAGAGTTTTAATTTCGCGGCGCAGCGCGCGGATTTGAAAGCTGCTTTTGTGTTCTATGGCAGAGGGCCGGAAGGCAAAGAGAACGTCGCCGGCATTGCGTGCCCGGTTTATGGCTTTTATGGCGGCAATGATGCGCGCGTCAACGCCACCATTCCGAATTCCGCAGCGGCGATGCAGGAAGCGGGCAAGGCCTTCGAACCGGTAACCTATGAAGGCGCCGGGCATGGTTTCATGCGCAGCGGCGAAGATCCGCAAGGAACGGAAGCCAATCGTAAAGCCCGCACCGAAGCGTGGGAACGTTGGAAAACATTATTGAAAAAACTGTAGGCGCGAAATCTCCATCCGGCTGTAATCCGAAGCCCTTCGAGCAGGTTGAATAATACGACAACGTTAAGTTGATGCAAACACCGAGTTGTGTCATTCTGCAAGAATCCTGTGAAGTAACAAGAAAGCGACTCGAACCGGTAGCAAACCCAGGATCTCAAAATATTCCTGCTTAATGACATTGACAAGAGTAGGAGGACATCTCGAACTTAGCATCGTCATGATAACCTCGCCCGCAAAAGTTTTAAAAAGCTTTTTCTGTGGGATTTCGATTTTGTGGGCAAAAATCTTTCAGAATTTCGTTTTAAGTTTGGACAACTAATCGACTATCATCGTTACCCAAGTTGCCATCTTCGGAATTTCAAACCATCACGGTCGATCCCGGCCAAAGCCGCGTTCGTTTAGACAAGTATCTCGCCAACCATCTCGCCGTGATCACACGTTCGCAATTGCAGCAACTCATCGCCGCGGGAGAGATTACGGTCAATGGCCAATCCAGTAAGGCCAGCCATCTCGTTTCCCCGGGCGAAGTGATTCAAATCAACATTCCGCCCAAGCTGCCGAGCGAATTGATTCCGCAAGATATTCCATTGCGCGTGGTTTATGAAGACGCTTATCTCATCGTTGTTGATAAGCCCGCAGGCCTGGTGGTGCATCCCGCTTATGGCCATGCCGAGGGCACGTTGGCCAATGCCGTGTTATTTCACTTTAAAGAGGTTTCCAAAATTGGCGGAAGTGAACGGCCCGGAATCGTGCATCGGTTGGATAAAGATACCTCCGGCTTGCTTGTGGTGGCGCGCGATGAGCGCACGCATGCAGCGCTGGCCGCGCAATTTAAAGCAAAATCAACGCAGCGCGAATATCTCGCCGTGGTGTGGGGCGCGCCCAAGCCCGCCCGCGGCAAAATCGAAAGCTTTTTGGCGCGCAGCAGCAAAGACCGGCGCAAGGTCGCGGTGAGTTCGGATAAAGGCAAATGGGCGGTCACGCATTATGACGTGAGCGAACGCTTTCCTCTGCACAGCTTGCTGCGGTTGCGCCTTGAAACCGGGCGCACGCATCAAATTCGCGTCCATCTTAGCCATCTCGGCCATCCCGTGTTTGGCGATCCCACCTACCACGGACGCAACAGCCGGCTCAGCGGCTTGAATCAAGCGGATATGCGCTTTGCCGCCGGTTTGCTGGCGCAGTTTCACCGTCAGGCTTTGCACGCACACACCCTCGGTTTTATTCATCCCGTAACCGGTGAGTCGCTTTTTTTACAGAGTGAATTGCCCGCTGATATGCAAGCGTTGTTGCAGGCGCTGCGTCAGCATGCCCAACAGGCGTGATGCTGCCGCAATCCCACTGGCTGCCAGCACGCCCTCGCTGTCATGCTTGCCTGAATTTTTCACACCGTTCGAATTAAGAACTCACACGCTTCAATTGTAGTTGAAATCCGGGTAACTTGGCGCGAATAATTGCAGGCGAATTTCATCGCGTGTGCATGTTGCCGCGATGGCTGCGGGAGGTGAGGGCAAATCGGGGAGGTTGTTTGCGAAGAGAATGATTCTTATCGGCGCGGGGAGAGCGGCGGTTTAATGAAAATTTTTTTGTTGCGGCGGTGTGACGTATTTAACCAGCCGGACACGCGTTCCCTTGCCGTTTCCGGTTTCAAAATGGACTTCGTCCATGAGCATTTTCATCATGAGAATGCCGCGACCATTGCTTCGCGGCGTGATGAGAAGGTCTTGAGCTTTTTGCCCGTCGCGTTGTTCGGGATCAAAGCCGAGGCCTCGATCTTTCACCAGCACTGTCAGTTTTTGCTTATCGATTTTTATCTGAAGGCGAAGCGGCTTGCTTTCGTCATTGTGATGGCCGTGTTTAATGGCATTGACACAGGCCGCCTCGACTGCCACGGCGAGGTCCATCAACGCCATTTCGTCCAAACCCGCTTTGCGGCCGAGGTGAAAAGTAAAATTCCGAATCACCTCCAGATTTTCCGTATGGCTCGGTGTGGTCAACTCGTAAACTTCTGCCGCTTCGGGAAGAAGCTTTTTTGTGTGGGCGCGACGTCTGGGCATATTCAACAAAAATGCTGTCGATGAGCTTCTCGCTTCCACCGCAGAAGCCCGATGAATGAAATGAGTCATGATGTTATCCCGCCGTAGTGGATTCGGACGCGCCGGCCAGTTTGCCGCTTGCGAACTGCGGTTGCCCAAGAATGCTGGCGCGCGCAGGCGTCCTTGGCTTTGTCAATGCTTCTCGCGCATTGTTAAAAAATCTGAAAAGGCCGGAAGCCAACAACAAAGCCGCCAGTCCGGCGCCCAACGGCCAAACGAAAACGAACATTGCCGCCGCTGTTATCAGGAATCCCAGCATGATCATCAGGTTTCCAACAATACTGATCTTTGGCATGATCCCGCTCACTTTGTTTAGATTAGTGGCTACCTCAACTTGCAGTCAAGCTGTAAATCAAAGCTTCTGCGAAAAACTTTGGCAAGATGATTTATCGACAGAATTATTTATAATCCTCTGCCACAAATTTTCAGAACTTTATTCGAGTTTGAAAAACTAATCGCTTGTTCTTGCATCGTAACTTTCGCACACCGCCATCATCAATCCAAAATCGCCACAACTTTGCCGGCGCTTAATCTACGCTGTTACTAAAACCGTACCAATTTTTTTCGACTTTCGATTGGCTTGGTTCCGACGGTTCGTAATCACAGGACTTAGCTAGGCTGTGACAACAAGTGTTCGAATTCTCCGGAAAAACGCGCGCAAGTCAATAAAATTTTGTGAGACATTTTTCTCCGCTGGTTCAGATTTCCCCGGCGAGAGTAAATGTTCACCAAGTAGATTTTATCGACTAACGTAATTTATTAAGGACATTTTGGGGCTTTTTCTATTGGTTTTCTTGAGGAATTGGGCTTTTTGCCCCGCCCGCCCCAGTCATTCTGATAGATAGATTTCGCTCCTGGTGCATGGAATGACTTTTGCCAAAGTGCAGAGTAGAAATCTGTTTCATGCAAGAGAAACGACGCGAGTCATCGTATCAACATTCACCGTATCTGAAATCATTTTATTTTCTCATTTGTTTGATTTTCTCCTTCTGTCCCCAATAAGACACACAAGACGTTGCAAGACCAAAGACGCCAGAAACGATCCCCGCGTGCGTAATCGAGTGTGCTGCGTGGGAAGTTGATGAATTTTTCGATGTCAAGAGCAAAACCGTCAACGCGAGTTGCATGGTTTGCGAAATTTAAAAGGCGAGGTTTTTTATGAAGCGAGAGATGAGTTCACCCGAGGAAACGTTCACAGCAAAATCTCGCGACCGGCGAAATGGCGCGCCGGCCGAGCGCGGGAGAAATCGTGGTGAAGAAACGTATGAAGGGCAGAAAAGGAATCTTTATGCGGATGTGGCGCGGCAATTTCAAAAAGCCGCCGACCTGATGAATTTGGATCCAAACATTCGCATCATTCTGGCGAATACCGCGAACGAGATCACCATCAACTTTCCGGTAAAAATGGATGACGGGCGAGTCAAAATTTTTACCGGCTACCGCGTGCAGCACAACAATGTGCTCGGCCCTTTCAAAGGCGGTTTGCGGTATCATCCCTCCGTCGAAATCGACGAAGTGCGGGCGCTGGCCGCCTGGATGACGTGGAAAACGGCGTTAACGGACATTCCGTTTGGCGGCGCAAAAGGCGGCATACAAATCGATCCTGCCGAATATAGCAAGGCGGAGTTGGAGCGCATCACGCGGCGTTTTACGTTTGCCTTGGGCAACAACATCGGGCCGGAATACGACATTCCCGCGCCGGATGTGAACACCAACGCGCAAATCATGGCGTGGTTCTTGGACACGTATTTGCAAACCATGCCGCCGCACGAACGGCAGAGCTACACGCACGTCGTGACCGGCAAGCCGGTCGAATCCGGCGGCAGTATCGGGCGCGATAAAGCTACCGGGCAAGGCGTGGTCTTTATGATTGAAGAATGGGCAAAGGATCGCGGCTTCGATTTAAAAGGCTCGAGGTATATCGTGCAGGGATTCGGTAACGTGGGTTCGTGGTCAGCGCGACTGATGCAACCGCATGGCGCCCGGCTCATTGCGGTGGAAGACATCACCGGCGCCATCTCCAATCCGGACGGCATTGACGCCGAAGCGCTGGCGGCTTATGTCAAAGAGCACGGCGGCGTTTTCGGTTACGGTATGGCAAAAGCGATTGATCACGAAACCTTCATGCGCACCCAGGCCGATATTTTCATTCCAGCCGCCATGGAGAATCAGATTACCGAAACAACCGCGCAATGGTTGAACGTCCGGCTCGTCGCCGAAGGTGCCAACGGCCCAACCAATCCCGACGGCGACCTGATCTTGCAAAAGCGCGGAATCGAACTGCTGCCCGACATCCTCTGCAATTCCGGCGGCGTTATCGTGAGCTACTTTGAGTGGCTGCAGAACAAGCGCAGTGAATTCTGGGATATTGAAGAAGTCGATCGCAAACTGCACAAAAAAATCGTCAATGCTTACAAACGCGTGCGCGAAACGGCGAAGAAATATCAAACGGATTGGCGCACCGCGGCTTATATCGCTGCGCTCTCGCGCCTGGAAACTGTGTACAAAGAGCGCGGCATCTTCCCGTGAGGCTGCCTGTGGTGTTGCTGTGGATGGCGCCCTCGCGATTCATATAAGGGCCGTCTGGCTTGACCGGCAGGCGGCCCTCTTACTCGCGAAAGGAGTATGACAGATGAACTGGAAAGTAGAAATCGACAAGCCGAAAGAGATCAGCCGTCACATTGCTGATTTTTTGCACGAACAAGCCGGGGCGGAAACCGCAACCGTCAAAACTTTTTCGTACGGCAATCTGTTGGCGATATTTGTCATACCTTATGCTTTGCCGGATGAGGCGAAGAAAAGGCAGCTTTCGCGCATGACTCTTGGCGTGCTCAGCCGGATCGATTTGCAGATGATCAGGAACATTTGCGAAGAAACTACCGGAAACAAAGTAGTAAACCTTTTTTGGATTGCCGAGCAGGAAGGCCGGCAGTTGCTGATTGCGTCATTGAGCAGAGATTTGCCTCGCCAAATTGCCGAGGGCGCTGCGGCGCAACCCCGCGACGCAAAGAGTGGTGAGAGTGCCAGAATCTCCTTTTGTGAGTTATGTGCAGATGCCCTGCATGATGAAGGCCTTTGGCTGGCGTTGAATGCGGAGTACCAGGGCGCAACGGTTTGGCCCGAGGGCGCAACTCCCCGAATGACCATGGCAGAAACAAATCACACAGAACCTTTAGCGACAAACAAGGAAGACGAATCATGGCGGCACGATGCAGCCTTTGCGATGAATTAATCACAGCGAACAACCCGGGACAATTCTTTCCGGAGGATGACAGTTATATTTGCGCCGTTTGCCGGCGCGAGTACCAAAATGCTCTCGAAGAAATGAAGAAGCGCGCAAGCCGGAAAAGCGTGACTGTCATGCCGGCGCTGGCCAGCCACGCAGGATAATCCAGTTCAAGCCGATAAGGGTAAGCATGTCTCCCAAAATTTTAATTGTAGAAAATGAACGCCGCCTGCGCCAATTCTACAAAGTGGAGCTGGAAGCAGAAGGATACGAGGTGAGGACAGCCGCGAACGGCAATGATGCTTTGGTAAAATTGCGGGAAGCGCCGGTGCATGTTGTGATTTTCGATCTGGCTTTTTCGGATGAAGCGGAATTGGAATGCCTGCAAAATTTGGTGAATGACAATCGCGAGGCCAAAGTCATGATTCATGCTGCCAATCCGGCGTTTTGCATGGATTTCCGCACCTGGGCGGCGGATGCGTTTTTGATGAAATCATCCGATGCCGCCAGCCTGAAAGGCGCGGTTGGCCGTCTTTTGGAAGCGTAGATGATTCGACGTTCAAATAACGTGTTATTCTGTGAACCAGGAATTGGAGGAGAATATCATGATGAACATCCCTCCGGATTTTGCCGCTTATCTTTTGCTTGGCTTCATGTTGGCCGCCATGGCGCTGGCATTTTGGCTGCGGTTTACCTGGTTGCCCGGATTGTTCTCTCCGCCTTCACGCAACGCAGAACCGCACCGGGAGCGCGCGCACGATTCGAATGGCGGAAATGTTGTGATATTCTGTGAAGAAAGAGGGGGTCATGTTGGGGCAGCGGAAAGTTCTGTTTGAATGGGATACGCGGACAACGTGATTGTTGGATTTGCCCGCTTCAAAGGATAACCAGCAGACATCCGTGTTGATTGATCAAACCAGTGCAGGAGAGATTTATATGTCAAAGCGAGCCCCTCAACCAACCCGCACCGGCCAGTTGGCCGGCGCAAAAATCAAGATTGTTGGTGTTTATAATCAAGGTCTGCAAGAACACATCGCAATCGTCAACCAGGGCACCGTGGCGCAGCCGCTGGTCGGTTGGAGCCTGATCGCCGAGCGCGGCAACCGGCGCTATGCTTTCCCGGACGATTTGATCTTGAGGCCGGGGATGAAGGTGTTCATCCACAGCGGACAGAACGCATTGAATAATCCGCCCGATCATCTCTTCTGGACGGACGAGCAGATGTGGAGCAACCGAAACGATGTGGCGCTGCTGTTCGATTATCGCGGCCTCGAAATTGACCGCTGCGCTTATTCCCACAAGCGTATGTTGGGCCATGAGGCCAAGCGCCGCAAGCGCTTGCTTGACGAGGGTGAAACCTGGCGGCTGGTGGATGAGCCCCGGCCGCAAGCACGCAAGATCGTTCGCCAGGAACGCGGCACAACCGGCGTGCGGCAGTCATTGCGATGAGTGAGATTCACCGCCGCAACGCGCCACCCCAGATCATATTCGTAGTTGAGTGACGGAGGCCAACATGCACCGATATAAACGCCTCATCGCCGGGCTCAATCTGAGCGAGCAGGATGAAACGATTATTCAATATGCCGCAATGTTTTGTCGCCGGGTGAAGCCGGAAGCCATGCATTTCGTGCATATCGTTCCCCGGATCAACATCCCGATGAGCATCCGGCTCAAATATCCCAACATGTTCCGCACGGTGTTGAATCAAATGGAACGTATTCTTGAGCGGCATTGGGAAGCCGGGAAAGGAGCGGCGTTTGCGTACGAGGTTGTTGAAGGAACGCCGCTGACGGAGTTGATCTACCAGGCAGCAGCTCATGCCAGTGATTTGATTTTGGTGGGAAACCGGAGAGAGCAGCGAAAGAGCGGCGCGCTTCCAGAGCGGCTTGCGCTGGATGCAACGTGTTCGGTTTTGATTGTCCCGGAAGGCGTGCAACCGAAATTGAGCAAAACTTTCGTGGTCACGGCGAACTCAAACGTTCCAGCAAGGGATCCGGCAGCAACATTGCAGAAAATGGCGCGAGAACGGCGCGCCGACCTGTTGGTCATTGACGCGCGGAAGCCAAGCCATGCGGCCCTCCTGGCAACGGTGATCAAGCAAACGATTCAGACAACCGCCATGCCGTTGCTGGTTTGGAAAACCGGCAATTGGGACACCTCCGCGCGTAAAGCTGCGTTTGAGTGGGAAGACGATATGTGGGAGGCGCCGCGCAGTCTTGCGGCCTAGGGGTATGTCCCGGATTGTTTTACGGTTTTGTTTTTGCCGCCAAGCGCGAAGCGCCAGAATGAGGTTGACTGCCGTGATTCTTGTCCTCACCAAAGCGCAACACCTCGTGAGTGAGTTTAAAGAGATTTCTGAATAAAGGAGCCGGAAACCATGCAGGAAAAAAACATATACGTTACGGAGAATGACGTGAAACGATTGCAGGCTCTGCTTGAGGTTGCAAAACAATCGCAATATTACGGCAGCGACGAACTGCAAAAACTGGGCGCGGAATTGAATCGCGCCATCGTGGTGGCATCAAAGGATGTTCCGCGCGATGTCATCACCATGAACTCGAAGGTGCGGTTGCTCGATCTTGAAACCAAGGAAGAGATGACGTATACCCTGGTGTTCCCCGATGAGGCTGATTTCGCTGAGGGCAAAATCTCCGTGCTTGCTCCGATTGGAACGGCGATGCTCGGCTATCGCGCAGGAGACACCTTTAGCTGGCAGGTGCCGGCAGGCATACGCCGGATAAAGATTTTGTCCATTTTGTATCAGCCGGAAGCTTCCGGCGATTATCATTTGTAGTGCATGACCATCAATCACCAAACAGATTCCTCATGGCGCCTGTAACCGACAAAGAATGTATTCTGATCGTGGATGAAGATCCGAACATGTTGGAATTGCTCCGGAGACATCTGAGTGCGAAAGGATATGAGGTTGTCTCGGCCACCGGCGTCAGCGAGGCGACTCAAATCCTGGCGGCAAGGCCGGTTGATCTGGTCATTACCGCGTTGAAGATGCCGGAAGGCAGCGGGCATGATTTGATCAGGCACATTCGAAGAAATTTCAAGCACACGGAAGTCATGATCGTCACCGGTTCTGCTGCAATTCGAGAGACTTTAGTGGCTGCCAAAGCCGGAGGGGCCGAGTATTTGGTGAAACCCTTTACTGAAGAAGAGCTTTTTACCGCGGTTCAAAGGGCTTTCAGCAAATTGAGTGTGCGCCAATCAAACCAAGCACGCGTCTATTTGGCAAGAACGGCGCATGAAGCGATCGTCCCCAACCATTTCTCTTGAGAGCGCAGCAAATAAGATTTACTCCTGCATGAATCGGTGAAATGCCTGCCTGCCGATTGGTTTCATTGGGATTCCCCGGGCGGGGGCACTTGACTTTCACCTGCAAGGAGGGTATCTTCTTCGCGAATTTCAATTGATGTCGACGCTATGAATCAGGATCGTTATGAACATGACGCACACGCAGCAGATGTGACGGACTCCGCACAGCGCGCAAAACGGGATTTGCGCGAACGCGTCAAGGAACTGACCTGCCTGTACGGCATCATGCAAATTGCCGTTCGCCCGAACCTCTCCCTGGAAGAGCTTCTGCAGAACATCGTGAATTTGCTGCCTCTCGCCATGCAGCACCCGGAATTTGCCGTTGGCCGAATCATTCTCGATCATCGCCCCTACACCACAACAAATTTTCACGAAAGCCCGCGCAAGCTGTCTGCTGACATCGTCGTAAATGGCAAGCGCCGCGGCGCCGTGGAAATTGCTTACTTGGAAAACACTCCCCCTTCAGAACTGGGATTATTTCTCAACGAAGAACGCAGCCTGATCGAGGCGGTTGCCAATCACGTCGAACTTATTGTCGAGCGCCGTCAGGCTGAAAGCGACAAAGCGCGTCTGCAATATCAACTGCAGCACGCTGATCGATTAGCCACCATCGGCCAGCTTGCCGCGGGTGTCGCGCACGAGTTGAATGAGCCGCTGGCAAATATTTTGGGTTTTGCACAGCTTGCCCGAAAATCTCCCGGGCTGCCCGCGCAAACGGAACAGGATATTGAAAAAATCGTTTCATCTGCGCTGCACGCGCGCGAGGTGATCAAGAAATTGTTGATGTTTGCCCGGCAAATGCCGCCTACCAAAGCGCGCGTCAATTTGAATGAGATTGTGCAGGAAAGCCTTTTTTTTCTCGAGTCACGCTTTGCCAAGCAGGGTATCCGGTTGATTCTCGAATTGGCGCCGGATCTGCCCCATATCACGGCCGATGCCACGCAACTGCAGCAGGTGTTGGTTAATTTGGCCGTCAATTCTTTGCAAGCCACTCCGAACGGAGGAAGTTTGACTGTTGCGACTTTTGCCGATGACAGCCAGGTTTCGCTTGTCGTCGAAGATACCGGAACAGGCATGACGGACGATGTGAAAGCCAGATTGTTCACTCCGTTTTTTACAACGAAGGATGTGGGACAGGGAACGGGTTTGGGCCTGGCAGTAGTTCATGGCATCGTCACCTCACACGGAGGCTCGATCCACGTCGAAAGCAAAGTCGGGCACGGCACGCGCTTCGAAATCAATTTGCCGATCGTGGAACCTCCGGAAAGCTGATGTTCTGCGCCGGAAGCAGCGCAGGCGTTGCATTCAGACGCTTTGCCGCAGAATCAGTGCAAGGAAAGGCATTCCTCATGCTGATTTCGTGAATGTCATGCCCACTTGCTCCGACCTTGTTTGAGAGAATGAAAAATGACAACCGCTTCCGATAATAAAGGCCGCATCCTCGCAGTCGATGACACGCCGAGTACGTTGGAATTGCTGCAACGCAATTTGACCTCGCAAGGGTATCAAGTTTTCACGGCGCCCAATGTGACGGAAGCCATTCGCATGCTGGAGTCTGCGCCGGCAGACTTGGTGATCACCGATTTGAAAATGCCCGGCGCCAGCGGCATGACCCTTATTCGCCATATCCGGGAAAACTTCAAAGATATCGAAGTGATGATGATCACGGGTTACCCGACCATTGAAGGCGCGGTCACCGCGGTCAAAAGCGGCGCGGAGGATTTTCTTGCCAAACCGTTCACGGATGATGAGCTGCATGCTGCCGTGCAACGCGCTTTCGAGAAATTGCACCGGCGCCGCGCCGTGCAGGCCGTCAACTTTCAAACGCCGCACTCGCCGCAGGGCCTGATTGGCAAATCGGAAGCCATGCAGAAGCTGCTCAATGTCATTGCCAAAGCCGCCACCAGCTCGGCGACGGTGTTAATCACCGGCGAGAGCGGCACCGGCAAGGAACTGGTGGCGCGCGCAATTCATTACAGCAGCGCGCGTGCTTCGGCGGCATTCGTACCGGTGAATTGCGGGGCCATTCCGGAAACGCTGCAAGAGAGTGAGTTGTTTGGCTATGTCAAAGGCGCATTCACCGGCGCCACCGAAACCCGCAACGGCTTTTTTCAAGCAGCGGATGCCGGCTCGCTTTTCCTGGACGAGGTTAGTGAGACCAGTCTCGCGATGCAAGTGAAGCTGTTGCGCGTTTTGCAGGATAAAGAAGTCCGCAAAGTTGGCAGCACGGTTCCGCAAAAGGTGGATGTACGAATCCTTGCCGCAACCAACAAGGATTTGCCGGCTTTGGTTCAAAAAGAAGTCTTTCGCGAAGATCTCTTCTATCGTCTCAATGTGATCGCCATTGAGATTCCGCCGTTGCGCGAAAGAGGCGATGACGTGTTGCAATTGATCAATTATTTTGCGGGCAAGTTTGCTGAAGAAACGGGGCGTGTGCCGCTGCGCTTTTCAGACGAGGCGCTGCAAACGTTAAGAAATTATTATTGGCCAGGCAATATCCGCGAGCTGGAGAACTTGATGCAACGGCTGGCCGTTATGACTGACGAAGAGGTGATCGAAGTCGCTGATCTGCCCACGCACATGCATTTCTCGACCGAGCGAGGCCATGGCCTCCGGCGCACGCTCGCGGAGGTGGAAATCGAGCATATTTGCAACGTGCTGGCCAGCGTGGACGGCAATAAGACGCGCGCTGCGGAAATTCTTGGCATTGACCGCAAAACCCTGCGCGAAAAGTTGAAACAACAGAATGCGAAGTCGAGCTAAAAATAGCTGCATCATATGATTGTCAATCATGACGGCAACATCGCGGCATCGCGCATGCCGGTTTGAAACCGTCGATACAAACGAGAGCTTAGAAACCAGGTTGCGTGCTTGAGCGTGCACCGAATTCGCGAGACAAGATTATCCCGGAGACCGCGACGAATTTGACAAAAATAGTCCATTTGGACTAGCAACTCCCGCCGGGACCTGCCGTATCCGGTGCAGTTTTTCATTTGATCATGCGTAACTATTCAGATCACCGCCCGGGCGCTTTTGTTTTTTGATTGTTGGAGCCAAGTATTGATTCAGCGCTTGGAAAATTTACACCGCCCGGGCGGTAATTTCTGACGAACGGAACAGTATCTCACATACAAAAAAGAAGAAATCTATGTCCAAGCCTGTGTTGCCCAAATGTGTTATGATGATTTGGCTGGTTGCGTTTGCCGTTTTTGTTTGGAATGGCGCGGAGTTGCATGCGTTTGTCTCTGGTCGAACCGATCGTTTGAAAGGCGCGCCGTTCCTAAAAACATACAACAAGAAAGCTGTTGTCAATAAAGCCGCCGCCGGGTTTGTCGCCCTCAGCTTTGACGAATTAACCAAATCTGAATTTTCTTATGCCGGGCGCGAAAAAGCGTTGCAGCCATTGGCCGAGGCGATGAATGCTTATTGGGATAGCCTCGGTTGGGGCAAGCATTTGGCCGGCGAAGCGCTGGCGGAAAAGGGCGCGCCTTATGTTTACGTCGGCAGCGCCGAGGGTGAAGGCGCGCCGCCCGAAGCAGCCATGCAACGCCTCGAACATGACAAATATCCGCCGATGGTCATTCATATCCTGAACCCCTCGAAAGCCTGGCGCGCCGCGCTCGGCGCAGCGATGCAAGCCCAACAAGTTGAGTATGTGTTGCTGCTCAAGCTCGGCTTCAGCGAATATCCTAAAGCCAATAAAGGGATGTTTGGGAAAAAAGTTGTGTTGGGAACGGGATACGAAGAAGGCATCCGATTTTTGAGCGCGGAAGACAAGCCCGTGGAAGTTCTGCAAGTCACCGGCATGTTGTTGGATCGCGAGGGCAACATTGTGCGCGCCGGCGCGGAAGGCATTGCCGCCAAAGACTCGCCGTTTTGGGTGCAGGTTCTGGAAGCGCAGGAGGCCATGAGCAACGAAGCATTGCAAACGTTGTTGCATGAAGAACGCCGGGAAGACCTAGCAGGCAAGCCGCTGAAGTGGCAGGTGGCGCTGCGCAATCTCGTGGCGCAATTGCTGGCGCAACCGGAATGGGTGGTTAAGTAAGGATTGTCACTCAAATAACTTGCCCATTTCACAAACCGCGAAGGGACGCGAATAAACGCGAATCTTAAAATTAGCGAATAGTCGCATTCATTCGCGGTTTCAAAAGTGAGCAAGTTATCTCCAGCGGATTTTCGACAAACTTAAAATCGCAGATTTTTGAGCAGCTTTAGACTCTGCCTACAAAAGTAAAAAGGGTTTTGGTGGGATTTCAATGTTGTCGATAATAAACTTTCAGAATTTTATGCGAGTTTAAAAAATTAAACGCGAACAACAGGGAGTAAACACAAATGGCAGGAGGGATCTCAAAATTTCTGGTGTTGTTGGGATTGTGGACCAGCGTGGCTCATGCGCAATGGCAGGCCGTGCCCTCGCCGGCAGATCGCGTTTTTGCTTTCGTGCAAAGCGGCGCGCGCATTTTTGCCGGCAGTGAGAACTCCGGACTTTGGTTCAGCGCCAATGGCGGCGCCAGCTTCGCGGTTTATCAAACCGGTCTGGACGAAATGAATTTCGACATACGCGGCTTCGAGGTTCGCCAGGACACAGTGTGGGTGGCCCTCGTGGGCGGCGGTATTTGCCGCAGCACAAATGCTGGAACAACGTGGCACGCTTTTAACGAGGGATTTGAAACACAGGCGTTCGCTATCGGAGTCAAGCAATTTGGCGACACGGTTTATGCGGCAATCGACTATTGGGATGGCTTGCAACCGAGCGGAGTTTACAAGACTTCTATCAAGCAGGCGAATTGGAAGCGCGCCGGCGCCGGTTTTCCCCCAGACCTGAGGGGTGTAACGTCCTTTGCCGTAACCCAAAGCGGGGCCATGCTGGCGGGTGCAGCGCTTGCGGGCGCGCGAGGAAACGTGCAAGTGAGTGTAGATCACGGAAACAGCTGGCTCAATCGCCGCATTGCAAACGTCGGGGATGTTTATACGCTTGAAGCTGTTGCCGATACGGTTTATGCCGGAACCTCAAACGGCATTTATGTGACGAAAGATTTCGGCGTAAGCTGGCAACCGCTCAGCGCGCAACTGCAAAACACGTTTATCGATGATATTTTGATTGTCAACCGCACGCTGTTCGCAGCAGTTGATCAGGTGGGCGTCATGTACTCCACCGATGGCGGAGCAACGTGGAGTACCATCACCGGCAATCTACCGATTGACAACGACTTTGTTAGCGCGCTGTTCGGCCATGACGGAAAATTATTTGCCGGACTCTCGGCGGCGCGCGGCGTTTGGAGCAGGCCGTTGCCCGTCACCGGCGTCGAAGAGCCTGAAAATGTGCCGCATACGGCTGTGCTCGAACAAAATTATCCCAACCCCTTCAATCCTGGCACGCAAATTTCATTCACGCTGCCCCAAGCAGAATTTGTCACGTTAAAAGTTTATAATGTTCTGGGCAAGGAAGTCGCGACGATTTTTGATCATGAGAAGAAAGCCGCCGGCAGCAACATCGTTTGGTTCAACGCGGAAAAACTTGCCAGCGGGTATTATTTCTATCGTTTGCACGCGGGCGATTTTATGCAAACGAAGCGAATGCTTTTGTTGCGATAAAATTGGGGAAACCTGGGCGGGACACTTCACTCAGACAATTTTCGCATATCTCTGAAACCGCCAATAAGCGCGAATATCTGCCAATTTTTGATTCGCGTTTATTGACGGTTTCAAATCGGAGAAGAATAAAATTCGAAGTTGGCCGGCTACGGCGCCGTAATGATTTCGACCCCCTTGTCTTCCGTGGGCGCTGCGCTGCTCTTGCCAAACCAGCGGACGCCATAATACACCCACCATGTACGCGGCAAGAACATGCCGTCTGCTTTGCACATATCCCGCAAAATTTCGTCCGCGCGCCTGCGGTCGGCTTTGTGATCCAGCAGGCTGAGGCGCATCAATTGATATAAGGCATCGTGTACCAACGAGCCGCGCATGAAGCTTTTGGTGTCGAAGGTCGGCCCGCTCGGACCATCCCAGGCGTAACGCTTGCGCACCGTGAGCTGCCCGCCGGCAGAAAGCGAGATGTACGGATGATCGATGTCTTGCTTGGGCTTGAGAGCGATCGTAACCGTGTAATCTTCCATAACCTGATATTTATACTTTCTCAATTTGCGGTAGAAGATCGGCATAATGAAATCCTTTGGCATGCAGTGATTTTTGAGCAAAGTGGTTTTGACCGGTGAAATTCAGGCCGCATGATAATACTTCGGTAATACAATTTCAATCGCAAAGATTTTTTGCCGGCTGCGGGATGGTTCTGTTGGCAGGCTGGAAGGCAGGTGGGCGGCGAGGCTCTAACGGTTGTCGAAGCGCTCGACCCAGAGTTGTTTGTTGCTTTTGAGCACGCCGAACTCTAAAAATGCCGGACGCGCGGAATGATCGCAATAGAGCGGGCGATTGAAGCAGAATGTGCCGGGATGCACGGCGCAGTATTTCTCCATCTCGCGGAAAAGCTTGCCGCGGGCGGACCAACCGCGATTCAGATCGCGGCGCTGCACGAAGACGTTGGCTTCGATGCCGTCTACCGCCCCGCCGAGGGAATGTGCCATGAAATGCCCCTTGTCCCACTCTTTACCAAAATTTTCTTCCGTGCGGCCAACCCAGCCGCGCAGGCGATAGTCGTCGCGGCTGCGTTTTATGGGATTTGACCGACCTAAAACCGCCACAAGCCTGGATTCGGAAGCACGATCGTATGCGGCTTTTCCCGCAGCTTCCAGCGATCCGTAATCATCGAAAATGTATTCGAACGTGCCGTGCGTAAAGCGGCAGACATTGGTTGGACGCTGCGTCATTTGGAGATAGGCGTCATACCAGAGGTGGGGAAGTTCTTCGAGGAGGGAGGAGATGATTGCTTCGATGGGCTGATCACCGATCTGCGACAAAATACCTGGGTAATCAATACCATCAGACTCGGTATAGTTTTTTTCGAATGAAATTTTCATTTGGTTCTTTGTAGAACTAGCGGACCACGCCCAAAAATCGCGACAATGCGATCATGAAGCTTTTCTGAGAGATTGCTCGGCATGCCGTTGTTTTGCCGTTCATTTATTTTTCGTACCTGAATTTTGCACAAAGGCTGACCTAATCCGCGATGAGTGCGGGTTTGATCAAAATGCCACTCTACCAATTGGGTGATGCACAAAAAATTGTATGAGAGTTTGCTGGCAACTACAAGGAGTGAAATGTTTATGGTGGGCGCAATTTTAAGGCGTGTTGCTTTGAGAATCAAGCGATTTTTGTTCACTTCGATTTCGGTGCTCACAATTGAAACAAATTTCTCACTCTCTCTTTGCATCGCTTCGCGGAAAAATTCCGCATTTCCCCATTCCCTCCGCAAAACCTCGATATTTCAACCTCACCACAATCTTCTGTAAACAAAAGAATTGTCTCGCCATCGAAAATTGGCACTGGCCTTGCTTGAGTCAGCCTGCGAACAGTTGCTGTCCGGGTGTTGCCCTATGACGCGCAATTATGTTTATGAACGGCAATCACCATAACTAAAAAGCGTCCGGATGGTGACTAAAGATCAGCAAAAAATCACAAGGAGGCGGTGTGGGATTTCTGGTTAAATATTCTGCCAAGTCGCGTATGTGCCAGAAGGCGTTGTTGGTATGCAGTTTTTTTGTGATGTCTACCGCGCGCGCAGACGACGCCAACAATATCAAAAACGGCGAGATCAAAGGCCGCGTCATCGCAGCGGAAACCGGCGAACCGTTCATCGGCGCAAACGTGCGCGTGCTGGGTTCGCGCCTGGGCGCAGCCACAGACGCCGAAGGCCGTTTCGCGATTGCCCGCGTGCCGGTGGGAACGTATACGCTGCTGGCCACTGCCGTGGGTTACGAGTCGCAGCGCCTGGAAAATTTAGTCATCAAAGAAAATGCCGCCATCGAAGTTAAATTCGAGCTGAGCGAAGCGCCGGTGCGCCTGGCGGATGTCGTGGTAACGCCCGGGCATTTTGCCATTATGCAAGAAGAGCCGGTGACGCAGCAAACGTTGACTGCCGAGGATATTCAAAACATTCCACATTTCGGCGAGGACATTTACCGCGCGGTGCGGCGCTTGCCGGGCGTGTCTGCCAGCGATTACTCCGCAAAATTCACCGTGCGCGGCGGCGAAAACAACGAAGTGCTGGTGCTGCTCGATGGCCTGGAGTTGTACGAGCCGTTTCATCTCAAAGATATTAACGGCGGCGCGCTCAGCATCATCGATGTGCAGGCGATTGGCGGCATCAATCTCATGACCGGCGGTTTCACGGCAGAATATGGCAACAAGTTGAGCGGCGTGTTCGACATCAACACCATCAAGCCGGAAACGGAGCGCCATCGTACCTCGCTGGGCCTGAGTCTGCTGCATGCGCGCGTCATGAGCGAGGGCACGTTTGGCAACGGCAAGGGCCATTGGCTGGCTTCGGCGCGGCGCGGTTATTTCGATCTCGTGATGCAAGTCGTCGAACCTGAAAGCAAATTCCGGCCGACGTATTACGACGTGCTGGGCAAGTGGCAATATCGCTTGAGCAACCGGCACACGTTCTCTGCCAACGTGTTGCACGCCGGCGATAATCTCGATCTCGAAGAAGACGGCGACGTGACCGACACCGGCTATGGCAATTCTTACGGCTGGCTGGGCTTGCAATCGTTTTGGTCGCCGCAGCTTTATTCGCGCACGGTGGCGTCTGTTGGGCGCGTGAGCCAGGATCGGCGCGCGATTTATTACATCAGCGGCCGGCGCAACGTCTACATGGATGCGTTCGAAGAACGCCGTCTCAACCTCTATGCGATCAAGCAGGATTGGAGCCTGGGCTTGGCGGAACGCCATTTTTTGAAATGGGGATTCAACCTGAAGCGTTTTGCCGCAGCATACGATTACTTCAATAGCGATCCCTATGCCGTCGGACGCGGATCGAATGATTTGCTTTTTGAATATGACACCACTGCCGTGCAACTCGAACCGAACGGCAACGAAATGGGTTTTTATTTCGCCGATCGCATGCGCCTCTTCGCGCCGTTGACGGTGGAAGTGGGCATGCGTTACGATCGCGTTTCACACACGGATGATGCAAATTTCAGTCCGCGTTTGCATGCCGCGTTTGCGCTCGGCAAAGCAACGGTGTTGCGTCTGGGCTGGGGTCGTTTTTATCAGGCCCAGGGCTTGCAGGAATTGCAGGCGCAGGATGGCGACGCTGATTTTTATCCGGCAGAACTGGCCGAGCATCGCGTGTTGGGCGTGGAGCATCAGTTTGAAAATGGCGTCAATCTGCGCGTCGAAGCTTATCAAAAACGGCTGTCGCAGTTGCGGCCACGTTATCACAACCTTTCGAATTCGCTGGAATTTTTTCCGGAGGTGGATGATGATCGCGTGCGCCTGGAGCCGGAGCGCGGCGATGCGCGCGGCGTGGAAGTTTTTGCGAAGCGCGATGCCGGCGGCAAGCTGGCCTGGTGGGCCAGTTATGCCTATGCCATCGCTGAAGATGAAATCTTGGGACAGAAGGTTTTGCGCAATTTCGATCAGCGCCACACGATTTATCTCGATGCAACATACCGGCCGGCGCCGCGCTGGCGGGTGAATTTGGCCTGGCAATATCATACCGGATGGCCGTACACGCCGGCGACGGTTGAGCCGGCGCAATATCCTGATGGCACGAGGTATTATCGCACAGTTTATGGCGAATTGAATTCCGAACGCTATCCCGCCTTTCACAGCATGGATGTGAAAGTGAGCCGTGACTTTGACGCCGGGCAGGGGCGCGTGACCGTGTTCGTGGAGTTCATTAATTTTTATAATCGTGCCAATGTGAAGAACTATTTTTTCGAAGATTTTCGTCTGCCCAACGGCGACCTCACGTTCGAACAGGGCGCGGATTTGTGGCTGCCGCGCCTGCCGTCGATCGGGGTGAGCTGGGAGTTTTGAGCGCTAATGATCTGTTATCGCGGTTCGTGTAAGTCAATTCGTTTGTCATTCCGCAGAAATCTTGTGAATAATTCTGCTCCGATGCTAAGCCTCACAGGGTTCTTCCTGAATGACGAGTTGATGTACTCGTGAAATGTCTAACAATAACATATTGGAAAGTGAGGTTTGTCATGAGAAGTAAATGCAACGCCATTTTCGTTGCCGTCGCAACGTTCGCGTTATTTGCCTCGTATGCCCAGGCGCAAATCGAGCCGAGAGCCACTGGCATTGGTTTGCGCGGCTCGTATTGGGACATGAATAGCGCGCCGGATCGCATTGTCATCACGGATTATCAACGCTATCACGCGGTGGAAGGCGGCGGCGCAGGCGGCTGGATCAGTTTCTTCTCTCGCACCAGTGAAAATTGGTTCATGGAATTCAACCTTGGCGCGATCAGCCGCGAGATCGAAAGCGTGTCGCGTTTTGACGGCCAGGACACGCGCGTGATGACGGTGGTGCCGGTGCTGCTGGGCGTGCGTTATCATTTGTTTTCACCGCAAAACCGCAGCAATCTCCGGCCGTATGCCGCGTTCGGCGCCGGGCCGTATTGGTTCGCCGATATTTTTGTGCATGAAGAATATTGGGACAAAGAGGAAGTTACCATCAACTCGAAGCTGAAAGCCGGAGGCTATGCCGGCGGCGGCCTGGATTTCATGCTGACCAGTTGGTTCGGCCTGAATTTGGATGTGAAATATCATTTCGTCGATTTCAATTCGAACTCGGATTTCAGCGGCTATGAATATGGTTTGGGATTGCAATTCATGTGGGGCAAATATCGTCCGGGACGGCGGAATTAAGGAGCGACGATTAAATAACTTGCCCAATCTCCAACCGCGAATAGACGCGAATCATCGCGAATTAAAAACATTAGCGGCCATTCGCGTTGAGTAGCGGTTTGAAGAAAATGAGCAAGTTGTTTAAATGACGATCCCAAGCAGCAATCGGAAAGTTCAGCAATGTTCACCACGGCTTGGCCGTGGCATCTACTGTGCTAAAGCCACGGTCAAGCCGTGGCTGAACAATCGGAGGAATCATCATGAAGAAATCATTCAATATAAAACGCGCGCTGCGCGCCGCGGCGCTTGCCGCCGCCGTTCTGTTTTCAATTAACGCTTGCGATATTCATCATGGCATCGATGCCGGCGGTGACGCCACGGTAACCGAATCGTTCTCCTTTCAAGTGAATGTGGCGAGCCAAAGCCAGTTGCGTTTGGAAGGCGTCAACGGCCCGATTGATCTGGTGGGCGCGCCGGGCGCAACCACAGTGGAAATCTGGGGCAAGCGCCGCGTCACTTCCGAAAGCGAAGAAGATGCCCGGGCTTATTTGCGCAATCTCGAAGTGCGGGTGAGCGACAGTAATGACGAGATTTTCGTGCAAACGGTTCAACCGCAAAACACGCACGGCCGCAGCCTCGAAGTGGTTTATCACGTGCGCATGCCCGGCAACTGGCGGGCGATCATCAAAAACGCCAACGGCAATGTTCTGGTGGATTCGCTGCAAAACCAGGCGACGGTCGCCATCGCCAATGGCAATGTGGAATTGCATGAAATTGCCGGCGCAGTCAAGGCGGAATTGACCAACGGCAACATGGCGCTGACCGGCGTGCGCGGCAGTGTGCGTGCGGAATTGATCAACGGCAATGTTTTTGTCGAAACGATTTTGCCGAAGAACGGCGCCTGCGAGTTGAAAACCGTGAACGGCACGCTCGGTTTGCAAATTCCCAAAGTCACTTCAGCAGAGTTTGATGCGGAAGTCTCGAATGGCACGATCAATTTGGTGGGATTGACGTTGCAGGCAACAACGAGTTCGCCGAAAGCCCTGCACGGCCGTCTCGGCAGCGGTGAAGGCAGCATTAAGTTGAACACGGTGAATGGCAATATTCAGGTCGCGGGATATTGAGGCCATTATGTGGATTCGTAAATCAAAGCTAGAATAAAATTCTAACTTTTTATCACCAACGGATAGATTAAGGCCAACGGAGAAAAAGACAAAAAGCTTTATCCGCTGGCGTTAATCTATCCGGTGGAGCCGCCCGCAGGGCTTCGGATTTCAGCTTGTCTGAAATCTGGCGTAGATTCTTGCCGGCAGAGTTTGGAAAAGAATAGGCGTTTTAAAGCCATTTACTACAGGGCGCCTTTGCTTTAGCCTCGGAGGAACACTGATTTTCACGGATTATTCCCACTTGGTTGAAACTTCAAATTTCGGTATCTTGCGGCGAACGCTAAACGATTAAGACAAGGCATACGCGAGGGCTGTGATGCGTTATTTCCTGCAAATGATTACGATGATGTCGGTTCTGCTGGCGCAAACGGCGTTGCACGCGCAACGGCCGTCGCGCGCAAACGGCATCGGCGTGCGCGCGAGTTATTGGAATCTCGGTGAGCAAGCCACGCGCTTCAACATTTCTGAAACGAAGAGCACATTTGATGTGAGCGGCGTGGGTGGATGGTTGTATTACTTTTCGCGGCTGAACAATAATTGGTCGCTGGATTTCGAGATCGGCGGGTTTGTGCGTGTGCGCGGGGAAGAGAATCTTGTCAGCGGCACAGAAGTGGACGTTTCCGTGGTTGCGCCGATTCTTGCCGGTGTGCGGTACGACTTGCTGCCGGTGCAAAACAACAGCGCGGCCCAGCCCTATTTGTCCGCCGGGTTGGGGCCGTATTTGACGACTTCATTCGAAGTGCGCGATCAAGGCACAGGCGAAACGGTTACCGGCGGCGGCCGCAATCTGTTTGGCGCTTATGCCGGCGGCGGATTGAATCTCGTCATGCGAAGCTGGGCAGCGTTCAATTTCGACCTCCGCTATCATTTTGTCGATCTCAAATCTTCTCACGGGTTGGCGGGACTGCATCACAGCCGCGAGTATAGCGGACTTGAATTCGGCCTGGGTTTATGTTTCATGTGGGGCAGCAAACGCGAGTTGTTTCAAATCAAAGAAACAAAACTCGTCGTGCGCGACTTATACCCAGCGTATTATAATTTTTACAGTACCTATCCTCTGGCATTGGTGACGATCAAGAACACGGCGGGTTTTCCGATTGAAGTCAACGTGCAGAGCAATATTCGCGGCTATTCCGAACGCCCGAAAGACAGCGGTTTTATTCGCTTGGAAAAAAATCAAACGAAGGACATTCCCGTTACCGCGATTCTGAGCCCGAGGCTGCAGGCCGTCGCACGGCGCGAGCCTGCGATTCTTGATATCAGGGCCGAGGCGCGCGCCGGCGGCAATGTCCGGAAGGAAACCAGCGCGCAAATCATGGTGCATTCGCGTAACGCCTGGAACGGTGAGGTTGACAAGCTGAGTTTTTTTATCACGCCTGAGGATGAACGCATTTTGAATTTGAACCGCCGCGTTTTGCGTGAAATGGCGGAGCAGGACGCCGCGAATGTCAGCGTTTTTGACAAAGCCAAAGCTCTTTTTGCCGCGCTGAGCGAGGCTGGGTTGCGTTATCAAAGCGATCCCAATATTCCGTATTACCAGGATGATCGCGTACAATTTGCCGCCGAGACGCTTGATTTGCGAGCCGGAGATTGCGATGATCTTGTGATCTTGTGCGCCTCATTGTTCGAGAGCGCGGGTATCCGCACGGCTTTTGTCGAGGTGCGCGATCCTGAAAAAGAAATCGCGCATCTGTATTTGCTGTTCGACAGCGGGTTGCCGGCCTCCCGGACTGCCGCCCTCAGCAGCAATGAAAAACGTTATGTCATGCGGGAAAAATCTGCCGGTCCGGCCACCGCTTGGATCCCATTGGAAACAACGCTGGTGGCAAGCGGTTTTGAAGAAGCCTGGAAAAGCGGGGCATTGCAATATTTGGAAGAGGGCATTTTGCGAAACGGCCTGGCGGACGGCTGGGTAAAAATTGTCGAGGTCAAATAAAGAGGCGCGAGCTGGTATCGAATATCTTGATAGCGCCCTCTGTGAGAGCGTGTTTGAAACGCACCGGTCGGTTTTCTTTACGTATGAACTTTTAAAATGTCCTGTGGAAGTGATTTTTGATTTCCGGCTAAACCGGACATTAAATTCAGTGTGAGGCATATGAAATCTGCAAACCTTGTGAAACGGCTGCTGGTAGCCCTTTTTATTCTGGCAGGCGGGTGGGAGGTGGGAAGGGCTGCGCCGACCGCAAAAATTATTTCTCTCAACGGCGAGGTGAAAATCCGGCGAGGCGTGGAAGAAAACTGGCAACCGGCGGCCGTGGGCATGTTGCTGGAAAGTGTTGATACGATATTGACCTTTGAAAACGCCGTCGCGGTTTTGGAGTTGAACGAGGGGGCAACGTTTCGTCTGAGCGGCAACACACTTCTGGAGATGCTGGATTTGCGCAAGATTACCGAACGCGAATTGTTTTTGCATCTCATGTCGCAAAAGATCAGTAAAATCCCGCCGGCGGATGAGAAAACGCGATTGCGCATCGGCAATGTCAGCTCGGTGCACGGCGAGCAAAAGAAAACCAGCCGCGGCCCGGGCTCGGATTCCGGCGAGCGCCGGCAGCAAGAGACAAACGGCGCAAAGGCTTTATTGGCGCAGCAATATCATCCCAATGCCATTCTCAAACTTTACCAGATTCTTGCCAAATATCCCAACGTAAATGATTGCGGCGAGATCCAGTTCTATCTCGGCCAGGCCCTTGAAGCGATCAACCGTCCCGGCCAGGCGCTGGACGCGTATCAAACCGTGATTGAACAAAGTCGCGCCGCGAACTGTGATGATGCCGTAGCCATGCAGCGCTTGCAAGCGGCTCAGCAGAAGAAGAAAAGCTTGCAAAAGTGAGCGCAATCGCTGATGGCTGCGCCGCATGAAAATAAATTCCATACACCTGCCTTGCACGTGCCCCACTCACAGGCGGTTATGAGAAGCGCATAACCGCCCCGGCTTTCCATGCTTTCTTCCTTGCAAATTTCTCCAAGATGTTTAATATTTCCCCGTGTTTTTTGCAGCACTCCGCGACGGAGGAGCAGTTTATCTTCAATTGAGACCGGGAGGTGTCCTATCGTTTCGATCAGTTTGTTACTGCAGATTCTCATCTTCCTCATTATTTTGATCGGCAGTGCGCTGCTTGCCAAGGCTTACTTTCAGAACGCCAAAGTGTCGAAGGAGGATCGGGAAACATGGAAGAAGAACGCCATGAGCCACAACAAGAAATTGGACGAATTTCTAGCAAAGAAAGACGACAAAAGTTATGGCGAATTTCTTCATCCTAAAACCTCACGTTTTCAGCCCAAACTGCCGTTCCGTATCGATGGCTCAGGAGAGGTGATGAAACGCGTCAAAAGTCAGATGGAGCAAACCATCGGCGCCACCAGTGTGATTCACTCGAGCGGGGAGGTTTATAAAGAAGTGTTGCTGGTGACCTACAATTACATGACGGAAGGCAAGCTCGGCGAGAAATTCGTGGAAGGCTCAGGCAAAGTTACACGCGTCTGGGTTTATGAAAATGGCTGGAAACTCGTGCATGAACACATGAGCGAGAATTGAAAAACGTTGATTTTTCAGAGATGCCCGCTTCTGATCACCTCAAAAGCGGGCATCTTTTTTTGCTTACGTGCGATGTGCCGAGCGCCGCCGCGGGGTCCGTTCCCGGCCTTGATGAATATGGCAGCGCGTCTTGGGTTCCGTGCCGGCTTTGAAAACAGCAAACGTTGTGCTCGGGCACTCTTCGTTGGCCAATTCTTTTGAAATGGTGCAGATTTCCAGCCGCAAAACGGTTGGGGGTTGATTGAAATCCACCACAGGAAGCCCGAGGGTGTCGTGCGCAGCTTTCATGAACGGCGCCCAAATCGGCAGACAGATGGACGACCCCGTACCCTTTTCGAACGACATATCCTGCCGATCAAATCCCACCCATACGCCGGTAGTCAATTGCGGCGTATAACCGATAAACCAGGTATCGCGATAATCATTGGTGGTTCCGGATTTGCCGCCGGCCGGGCGGGTGAAACCGTATCGGCTGCGCGCGCCGACGCCGGTGCCAAAGCGGCCGGGGCCGGCATGATAATCCAGCACCGAACGCATCATGTCGGTCATGATGGTCGCGGTTTCCTTGCTCAAAACTTCATTGCCGTGCGGGCGATTGTCTTCGATAACGTTGCCGTCTTTATCCTCGACGCGAGTGATGAACAGCGGCTCCATGCGCACCCCTTGATTGGGAAAGGCCGAATAAGCCGAGGTGATTTCAATCGGAATCACTTCGCCGGCGCCGAGCGCGATTGATTCATAGGCCGGAATGTTGGTGGTCAATCCCATTTTTTGGGCGTATTTGACCACGGTTGCGGGATTTGCGATTTGCTGCACCAGCCGCACGGTCGGCAAATTCAGCGAGCGCGCCAGGGCCTCGCGCAAGGTTACAAAACCGCCAATGGAACCGTCGAAATTTTGCGGCCGCCATTCTGAGCCGTCGGCTTGCTTGACAACGATGGGTTGATTCAGCACCTCGTAGGTCGGCAGATAACCATTGTCGATGACCGTGGCATAAACGAAAGGCTTGAACGCGGAGCCGGGTTGGCGCTGCGCTTGAATCACGCGATTATACTTGCTCTCATCGAAATCGCGGCCACCGATCATGGCGCGGACATAGCCGGTTTTGGTTTCGATGCACACAAACGCCACTTGCACCGGCCGTTTGCTGCTGAGAAAACTATTGATCGCGGTGGAATCTGCGACGAACTGCTGCATCGTTAAGCCCAGGCTATCTAACATGGCCGGGTTGATCATTTTCAAGTGTTCACGTTTGCGAATCAAATTCTTGTTGACCTGGCTCTGCACTTCGTGCAACTGTTTTTGAATGAGTTGATCCGCAAGATGTTGTACGCGCGAGTCGAGCGTGGTGTAAATCTTGAAACCCTCGGTGAGAATATCGCGGCCATATTTTTGCCATAACAATTGCCGCACATGTTCGGTGAAATATCGCGCCGTGCCATAGTATTCATTTGACATTGTCGAATGCACGCCCAGCGGCATGTCTTGATAGCGCTGCAAATCTGCGGCGGACAGGGCGCCGGTGGTGTACATGTTGCGCAACACTAGATTGCGGCGCGCTTGACATCCCGTGGGGTTGCGGATCGGGGACAGCGGTTCGGGCCGTTGCGCCAATGCCACTAATGTAGCGCCCTCGTGGATATCGACGTCTTGCACATTCTTGCCAAAGTAGCGTTGTGCCGCCATTTGCACGCCGTAGGTTCCGTGCCCGAGGTAAACGTGATTGAGATACATCTCGAGAATTTCGTCTTTGGTGTAAGTTCGCTCGAGTTGAATCGCGGTCAACGCTTCTTTGATCTTGCGCGACACGGTTTTTTCCGGCGTCAAATACATCATACGCGCAAGCTGCTGCGCCAGCGTGCTGGCGCCCTGGCGCTTCTCGAGATAAATCAAGTCGATTGCCAGAGCTTGCGCGATGCGCATGGTGTTCACGCCCCAATGATTGTAGAAATTGCGATCTTCGGTGGCCAACAGCGCGCGTTTGAGGTGTGCCGGCATCTGATCGAGCGGTGTGAACGAGCGGCGCTCTTCAAAAAATTCTTTGATCAGCTTGCCGTCGCTGGAGTAAACTTCGGAGCCCAGTTTGGGTTTGTAGCTTTCGAACTGGCTCGGGTTCGGTAAATCCTGGCTGAGATCGTATAGGTATATGGCGGTCGGCAGGCCGATGAGAAAAACAAGCGCACCCAAAATCATCCACGTTGTTTTGGAAGCGAGTGTGCGGGAAGAATCAGTCATCGTTGGCACCTTCGTTTACTTGGCTTGATAAAACGATTCGAACGGAGATTTGCGTCATGCTTGCACGCGACGCCGCGCGGCTTGCGCCGGTGAAGCAATCGTTTCATTCCATTTCAGCAATTGCGGCCCGTGCTCATCGATTTTGCAGTAGGTAAAGTGGGTCATCCAATCCCCGAGATTGATGAATGTTTTGCCGTTGATTTGCTCGACTTTCGGTTGATGCGTGTGCCCCATCATCACAACATCGTAGCCTTCCGCCAGCTTGTTCGTGGCATACGCGCGGTAGTCACGCTCCCAGCGCGCATCGCTCCGCACCAGCGTGCGGCTGGTGTGCGACATGCTTTTCGCGAGCGGCACACCGAGATCCGGCGTCAGCAAACGATACAAAAAAATATTGACCGGATGTTTCATGATTCGTTTCAGCAGCCGGTAACCGGAATCGCGTTTGGCCGCGCCGTCGCCGTGCGTAATAAAACAGCGATACCCGCACAACTCGCGCGTAATACCTTCGGCGTGAAGGGTGAGGCCGATTTGTGTGCGGAAATAATCGCCCACCCACAAATCGTGATTGCCCGCAAGATAATCAATCGGCATGCCGGCTTGCCGCAGCTCATATAACTTTGCCAGAACTGCAAAATGGCGGTTGGGAATGGCATGCCGGTATTCAAACCAAAAATCAAACAAATCACCGACAATGAACAATCCGTCGCCCGTTTGCTTGACATGGTGCAAAAAGTCAATGATTCTTTGTTCTCGCTGATGATCATCTGGGCGACCGGGCGCTCCCAAGTGGGCGTCCGAAAAAAGAAAATATTGCGGCATCTCCTCGATTGATGTTGGAATGATTTGACAGCATAGGTATCACGCTTCCCGGCAATATTCACGAGTATCTGCCTTTGATCTTGCAGTGGCGCCGGATATCCTCATTTAGGCCGGGCAATTTACATATTCTCCCTCCAACATGCAACTATCTCCATGCAAATCGTCTACCTGGTGGCGGCGAAATTGTAACGGCGTTTCTTCAAGGTTTTTCAAGGTTTAGTGCCAGCGCCGAGACAAAAATGAATTGACAACGAAAAATTTTTTTAGTAGATTCGCCGCACTTTGTTGTTTTAATTCGCGCTGAATGCATATGAAGTTTTAATCCGCAGAGGAGCTTGAAAACATGAGCCTTGATGCGCTGGGAATGATCGAAACGCGTGGACTCGTAGGCGCTATCGAAGCTGCTGACGCCATGGTGAAAGCGGCGAAGGTGACGTTGATCGGCAAAGAAAAAATCGGCGGCGGCTACGTGACGGTGATGGTGCGCGGCGACGTGGGCGCGGTCAAGGCCGCGACGGACGCGGGCGCAGCAGCGGCGGAGAAAGTCGGCGAATTGATTTCGGTGCACGTCATTCCGCGGCCGCATGCCGATGTCGAGTTGATTCTTCCGAAACGGACCGAGCTGGTCAGTGAATCTTAACCGTCATGGCTGAACGCGCGCTGGGAATGGTCGAGACTCGCGGCTTGGTGGCTGCGCTCGAAGTGGCAGATGCCATGAGTAAAGCGGCAGACGTGGTGTTGCTCGGCAAAGAGATCACAGATGCGGCATTGGTGACCATTAAAGTCGCAGGCGAGGTCGGCGCCGTCAAAGCGGCGGTGGAAGCGGGTGTCAAAGCGGCTGCGAAAATCGGCGAAGTGGTGGCGACGCATATCATCCCCAATCCGCATCAGGAAGTGGAAGCAAATTTGTATTCCAAAGAAGAGCGTGCGAAATTGCGTACGTGAGTGATTGGGCCGTGTGACAATTTGGGGCCGCGCCCTTTCGGGTTTTTATGTAGATTGAATTCGTGTGATGCCTGAGAAGACACGGATAGATAAACTGGTGCAACCGAAGTTGCATTACCCGCCAAGCAACTCCAACTCCTCGTGGAAACTTACCGGCGTCACCGATGACGCCTTTATTTTATCCCCGCTGTTCGAAATGCAGGCAAACCGCGCGCATAAGCTAAAAGTCTCAGGCATTTTTTGGAAAGAAGGCGCAGCCCCCGCATGAAGAGCGTGAGAGTTGACGCGTACGCCAAAATCAATTTAGGCCTCCGCATCGTCGGGCGGCGCGCCGATGGCTATCATGATATCGAAACACGATTTTTGCAGGTCAGCCTGGCGGATTCTTTGTTCTTTGAAGCGAATGATACCGATGAAATGGAGCTAAGCTGCAACTGGCCCGAGATTCCCTGCGACCGGTCGAATCTGTGCAGCCGCGCTTACCAGCTTTTGAGGTTACTGGTTGATTGCCGTATGGGCATCAAGCTTCACATTGAAAAAAAAATTCCCACCGGAGCGGGGCTGGGCGGTGGAAGCAGCGACGCGGCGGTAACGCTGATAACCTTGAATAATTTGTTTAATCTTGATTTAGATCTGCAAGTTTTGGAGAGTCTAGGGCAAAGAATTGGCTCCGATGTTCCCTTTTTTCTTCGCGGAGGGTTCTGCGAAGGCCGCGGTCGCGGAGAAATTCTCGCACCGATTGACAAGTTGCCGCAATTCTGGGTCGTACTTGTCTCACCGAATGTATCCATTTCAACCGCTTGGGCTTATCAAAATCTTAAATTCGGCTTGACAAACGAACAAAAGAGTAGTACATTCAGCGTTTTCAAAAAAGAAATGCCTGAGGTAGGCAACGCTAAATGGTGGGGAGAGAATGATTTTGAGGGAATTGTTTTCGATAAGTATGACGAATTAGCTAAGATTAAAGAAGAATTGTTAAAGGGCGGGGCTTTCGCTGCCAATATGACAGGAAGCGGATCGACGATTTACGGTTTATTTCGTTCATTCGAGCTAGCTCAACAGAATCAACAGCGGTTTCAGTTCAACTATAAATCCTTTTTAGCGCGACCACTGAAATGGGGGAAAAAGGAAGTTGACGATTATGTTCTGCAGAGCGTTTCTGGTGTGTAGGTCAGATACTCGGGGGGTGTCCTGTCAAATTCAATGCTTAAGGAGGGAGGAATGGAAATAACTGAAATCACGGTCAGTGTCCGTGATGAAGATAAGTTAAAAGCGTTTGTAAATGTAACGTTTGATGATTGTTTTGTTGTGCGCGGGATGAAAGTGATCAAAGGCGTGACGGGTTATTTTGTAAGCATGCCGAGCCGTAAAATGAATGACGGCACGTTTCGCGACATCGCGCATCCCATCACGAATGAATTTCGCGAAAAATTAGAAAAAGCGGTTTTAGAAAAATATAAACAGGAATCTCGTCGCGACGGTCGCCGGCCGAGCAAGAACGATGACGAATTCTTCTAAGAAGGTGTGGGACACTTCTTGCTTTTGGGGCGTCGCCAAGTTGGCAAGGCACAGGACTTTGGTTCCTGCATACGAAGGTTCGAGTCCTTCCGCCCCAGCACAGTTTTAATTCAGATCGAAGCTGCTGAGATAAAGTTCGAATGGCGAGTGTTCCGCTCAGTTGCTCGTCGTACCCGTAACCGGAGAAGCGGAAGAATCGTCATTTTTTTTGCCGTTTATGAATGCTCTGCTTCAACATCCACGCATGTTTTCTGGTCGGGCGCATCCCGAGTTGGCGCAAAAAATCGCCAATTACTTGAATCTGGAGCTCGGCAAAAGCGAATTCCGCGAGTTTAGCGACGGCGAGACCTGGGTTAAGTTTACGGAAAATATTCGCGGTCAGGATACCTTCATCATCCAGCCGACGAATTCACCGGCGCGCAATCTGTTGGAGCTGTTGATCATGCTCGATGCCGCGCGCCGCGCTTCGGCGCGACGGATCACCGCCGTGATTCCGTATTTTGGCTATGCGCGCCAGGATCGCAAAGATCAGCCGCGCGTCTCAATCACGGCGAAGCTGGTCGCCAATCTGTTGACAACGGCAGGCGCGGATCGCATTCTGACCATGGATTTGCACGCGCCGCAGTTGCAGGGGTTCTTTGATATTCCCGTCGATCATCTTTATTCGGCAACGGTGTTTGTTGAATACTTGCAGAAAATCAAAATTCCGAATCTCGTCGTCGTCGCCCCGGATTTGGGCGGCACACACATGGCGCGCGCTTACGCCAAGCGCTTGCAAGCGCCCATCGCGATTGTAGACAAGCGGCGTTCCGGCCCCAACATGGTTGAGGTGATGAACGTGATCGGACATGTCGAGGGCATGAACGTTTTGATTATTGATGATATTTGCGATACGGCGGGAACGTTGACCAACGCCGCAGCCCGGCTGAAGGATATGGGCGCGCAGCAAATTTTCGTGGCTTGCACGCACGCAATTCTCTCCGGCCCGGCCGTTACACGCATAATGAAATCACCCATTGATCAGATGATCGTCACGGATACGGTGCAAATTCATCCCAATAAGATGATCGACAAGATCAAAGTTCTCACGGTGGCCGAGCTTTTCGGCCGCGCGATCATGCGCATACACAATGAAGAATCGATTAGCTCGTTATTCGATTAGATCATAAACCGAAAAAATCCTTACTACCCAAAATTGAAAGTTGGATCATGAGCGCCTTAAACGTTGAAGTTCGCAATGAAACCGGCAAACAAATTGCCAAGCGCATCCGTCGCGACGGCAAAGTGCCGGGGATTTACTACATTCATGGCGAAAATCCCATTTCCTTCAGTGTGGACGCCAAAGAACTGCGCACCGCGCTGACGCACAAATCGAGCATCCTGGATGTGAACCTGGGCCAGGCCGAGCCGGCCAAATGCATTATTCGTGAAGTGCAGTGGCATCCGGTAAGCGGTGTGCCCTTGCACGTCGACTTGATGGGCGTTCGATTGACGGAAGAAGTTACGGTCGAAGTCCCGATTGTTCTCGTTGGTTCGGCTGCGGGCGCCAAAGACGGCGGAACCTTGCAGCAGATTTTGCGCACGCTTGAAATCAAATGCTTGCCGCTCGATATTCCAGAAACCATCAATGTGGATGTCAGTAACCTGAACATTCATGATGCCATTTATGTGCGGGATTTGAAATACGAGAAGATCGAAATTTTAAATGATCTTGAGCAAATCGTAGTCTCCGTGCTGGCGCCGCGCCTGGAAGAAGCGGCAGCCCCGGCGCCCGCGGCTGAAACGGCTGAGCCGGAAGTCATTGAGCGCGGTAAGAAGCCTGAAGAAGAAAAAGAAGAAGCCGCGAAGAAATAAATTTCCGTTTTGCCAGCGATGCTCCTATGTCGGATAGATACTTGATCGCCGGCCTCGGCAACCCCGGCAAAGAATATGGAAGCACGCGACACAACGTCGGTTTCATGGTGATTGATCACCTCGCCGAGCGTCTGCACGTTTCACTGCATGCCGGCAAAGGCGAATATCGGCTGTCCGACCCCGCTCCAATCGCGAGGGGTACACGGGAAGTTGTTTTGCTCAAGCCGCTGACGTACATGAACAACAGCGGCGTGGCGGTGCGAGAAGTGGCGCAATACTTCAAGTTTGAATTGCGCCACATGTTGATCATACTGGATGACTTTCAATTGCCGTTTGGCACGCTCAGGATCCGCGCCAAGGGGAGTGATGGCGGGCAAAAAGGCTTGCGTTCGATTATTCAGCATCTCGGCACCAATGAATTTGCTCGATTACGCTTGGGCATCGGCAATGAGTTGAATCAAAACGCAACGCATTTCGTGCTCTCACATTTTTCCAAGGCCGAGCGTCAAGCTTTGCCCGGCTTGGTGGAAAAAGCCGCCAATGCTGCGCTTGACTTTTGCGCGCACGGGGCTTCATATGCGATGAATCATTATAATGTCAAAAGCGGCGATCTTTGATTCGCGTAAGCATATCAAGAGTAACGTGTCTGCACAGTTGTAATCCCCTCTCGGGCAGGAGCTCACGGCCGTTTGGCCGGTCATGATATGGCCGTTGCACCAACGTCACTAAAACGGCCAATCGGTGTGAGCAATGATCCCCTTCACAGGGAATCCTTTCCGCTTCTGTCACGAGATTTATGAGTAAACGTTGAACAAGTAAATGGAGAATTGACGTTGCATCTCTACGAAACCACCGTTGTGGTCGATTCGGCGCTGCGCGCCGAAGATCTCAAGGGCTTCAGCGACCGCGTCGCCAGTTTCATTTCAAATAACGGCGGCGAAGTGGTCAAAATTGAAGAGTGGGGCAAGCGCCGTTTGGCCTTCGAGATCAAAAAGAAACAGTACGGCCATTATCTGCATGTCCGCTTTACGGCGCCGGCGGCGATGGTTGCGCTGCTGGAAAAAGAATATCGCCTGAACGAGTCTGTCTTACGCTATCTGACCATTAAAATCGATCCCCGCGCCCTCAAAAAAGAAGAACGCGATAGCCAGGAAAAAGCAGTAGCCGTAGCAGCAGCAGATCATCCGCCCTCCGCCCTCGCCGACAATGATTTCCCGGGAGAGCCATTGCCGGAAGAGTTGAACGAGGTCGCTTAATCCTCAAACGATTTGCCCCTCTTGATGCCGGGAGTGAGTTCTATGGCAGAATTAAAAATGCCGGATATCAATTCGGTAATGATCGCAGGCAATCTCACAAGTGATCCTTCGTTCCGCAGAACGACGAATGGAACACCCGTGGCAAATTTTTATATCGCATCCAATCGCCGGTTCAAAGACAATACCGGCCAATGGCGCGAAAATGTTTGCTACGTCGGCGTTGTCGCGTGGTACAAACTCGCGGAAAGCTGCGCGGAGAATCTTCACAAAAGCAGCGCGGTTTTGGTGGATGGCGAGTTGCAGAGCCGCATCTGGAAGAATGAAGACGGCACCACCCGCAACGTCGTGGAGATCAAAGCGCGGCGAATTCAATTTCTCAATCGCCGCAGCGAAGCAGCGGAAGCCACGGCCTCAGACGAGGAATTCGATAACGTGGCGATGGACGATCATGAAGAGCCCGTTCGCAGCCACACCGAAATTGTCGAACAGGCGCCTCCTCCGGCGGCTCCGGCGCAAAAAAGTGAATTCAATTTTGGTTACGATAACCTCAAATTGTGAGTGAATATCCTATGTTGAAAAAACGTCGTATTTGTCGCTTCTGCGAAGAACGCGAAATCTACATCGATTATAAAGACGAAAAGCGCCTGATGCGGTTTGTCACCGAGCAAGGCAAAATTATTCCACGGCGAACCTCCGGCACCTGTGCGACGCACCAGCGCATGCTGGTGACCGCGATCAAACGCGCCCGCATTTTGGCGCTCATGCCTTTTGTTTATGATCAGGTTCGTTAATCCGCTTCGTGCAATCCATTTTTTAGGCGAGGATACAAAATCATGAAAGTGTTATTGCGGCAGGATTTTCCCACGCTCGGGGAAGCCGGCAAAGTCGTTTCGGTCAAAGACGGCTATGCGCGCAATTTTTTGATTCCGCGCGGCATTGCGTTTGAAGCCACGCCCGGCAAGCTGAACGTTTTTGCAGAAGAGAAGAAACGCGGCGCCGCCCTGAAGCTGAGAGAGAAAAAATCCGCGGAAGTGTTGCGCGCCAAGATGGACGGCGTCTCCATCACCGCCGCCATGCCCGTCGGCGAAGACGATCGCATCTTCGGTTCGGTCACCAGTCAAGATATTGCAGATTTGCTTGCGGCCAAGGGCTATGAAGTCGACAAACGCAAAATCACCCTGGAAGAGCCGATTCGCGCGCTGGGCATCTACGAGATACCCGTTAAGTTGCACAGCGAAGTCGATTGCAAAATCAAGTTGTGGGTAGTCAAGCAATAAGCGAGCGCAAATGTGCAGATCAAAAAGTGGAGCATGCTCCACTTTTTTTGTTTGTGCGCCAGGCGTTTTCAAGGTTGACTTTTAAGTGCAGTCGCGTTAACTTGCTCGCGTTAAATCGTCTCGCACGGCGTGCGGCGCGCGCCGGCTGCCACCCTACTCGTGTCGTTCCGCGTTCCATGAAACCTCACTTGATGCACGAGGAATTCGGCGAGCAGAAATGTTTCAACCAGCGCAATCAAAAACCGTTGTTTCACGATAACTCTGACGGTGAATTGACGCCCGGTGGTCACGCTGCGTAAATCAATGCGATTGGAGCCGATGCCATCGTTCTGAGAGAATGCCACTGGCCTGCGCCAGTTCACTTGGCAAACAACTGGTGAAATTCCCCGAGATTTCTCTCGCTCCCCCATCAAATGAATTAAGGAACACCAGTAATTTGCTGTGCGCGCCAATCCGGGCGCGTACTTCACGACTAGGGTATTGACCGCCCCGCAGCTTTCACGCGCCTGGCTGAGCGAAAGCATGATGGACAGTTGATGCCCTATTTTTGTTGCCGGACAGAAAAAATGCGGTTAAGAGTTCTAAAAAGCAATTTCCTGGAAAATTACCGGATCAAGATCATTGTGATCACGATTGCGACGGTGTTTTGGTTTGCCGTCGTTACGGAAAATATTTATGAATATGATATGGATGTTCCGATTGCGATTGTCAACATACCGCCGGGCAAAACAGTGATCGGCAATCTGCCGCGGCAGGCGCGCGTGCGCTTTGAAGGGCGGGGCAAAGCCCTGTTTGCGCTGTTGTTTCAGCGCGAGGCGCGCCTCGTCATCGATCTCACCGAAAGCGGCTCATCCAAAACGTTTCAGGTTCAGCGCGAGCATGTTCAAATCGGGCGCTGGGGATTGCCGGTTATCGCCAAGCAAATTTTAGCCCCGCACGAACTCAAAGTTCAATTGACCAATCTGTTGACCAAAGAGGTGGCAATTGTGCCGGTTGCCGACCTCGCCACAACACCGGGCTATGCGGTTGTCGGTAAAATTCAAGTCTCTCCGGATTCCACAAAAATTTCCGGACCGGAGGCGGCGGTGCGGCCGATTCGCGAAATTTCAACAGCATTGGTGCAGGGGCGGAATTTGCGCGCACATTTTGAGCAGGAAGTGCCGTTGCAGGATTTTCCCGATTCGTTAAACATCCATTTGTCGAGCAAGATGGCAACGGTTGCTGTCGATGTGCAAAAACTTATTGAAATAACCCTGCCCGAAATTCCGGTGCGCGTGCACAATGCGCCGCGCCATCTCATCGTGACGCCTCTGCCTTCAACTCTTTCTCTCACACTGGAAGGCGGCGAACAGTTGCTGCTCGGTTTGAAACGCGAAGACATAACCGCAATCATTGATTTTCAACAGGTGAAAGGCTTGCTCGATAACGACGGTTATGTCCCGATCATCACCGTGCCGGAAGGCGTGAGCTATCGCAACGTCAAGCCGGCCACGTTTAAACTTATGATGGAGCGCGGCAATCATGCGTCTGCTCGCAATTGAAACTTCATGTGATGAAACCTCCGCCGCGGTGATGGAAGACGATCGCTTGCTGTCGAATGTCGTGTCCTCACAGGAGATTCATCATCGTTATGGCGGCGTCGTGCCGGAGCTGGCCTCGCGCGCGCATCTCGAACAAATCGCACCGGTTGTACACATGGCGCTTGCCCGCGCACAAGTGGTGCCGCAGCAGTTGGAAGCCATCGCCGTAACCCGCGGCCCCGGTTTGGTAGGCTCGCTGTTGGTGGGAATCAATTTCGCCAAGGGGCTGGCGCTCGATCTCGGCATTCCGCTGTTGGGCATCAATCATCTAGAAGGCCATCTCGTTTCAAATAATATTTCAGCGGATGGGCCGGAGCCGCCGTTTCTCGTGTTGATTGTCTCCGGCGGGCACAGTATTCTGGCGCTGGTGGAAAATTGGGCGAGCTATCGCATTTTGGGCGAAACCCAGGATGACGCTGCCGGCGAGGCTTTTGATAAAGTCGCGCGTATTCTTGGCCTGCCTTATCCCGGCGGACCGCAAATCGAAAAACTTGCGCTCAACGGCAATCCCCGCGCAATTGATTTTCCCGTCGCCCGCCTGAAAGACGCGCCGTTTGATTTCAGCTTTAGTGGACTTAAAACCGCTGTTTTGTATCACGTGCAGAAATTGAGCGGCAACGGCGCACCGACTGCCGGTCAAGCGGATATTGCTGCGTCGTTCCAGCAGGCGTTGCTCACGGCGTTGGTCGAAACCACAGCCCGCGGCGTTGAACATTTTCCCGTAAAAGCGGTCGCATTAGCCGGCGGCGTTGCTTGCAATAAAGCGTTGCGTGCGGCGATGACTGAACTAGGCCAGCAGCGCGGCTTTCGTGTGTTTTATCCTCCGCCAATTTACTGCACGGACAATGCCGCCATGATCGCACGCGCAGCCATGTTCTATTTTGCCAATCTCCCATCCGCGCTCGCGGATTTCAAGAATGATCTTTCCCCGGACCCGGGTCTGAAATTGACTTCGACCTCATGACTTTCGATTTGAAATTTGCCGCACCGGCTTTTTACCCTCTGATCCTTCTGGCGCTGGGAGTTGCGTTCACGCTTTTCGTCTATCGCACCACCACCCCGCGCGTATCGAACCTGCTGCGTCGCGTGTTGGCGATTCTGCGAACCGTTGCGCTGGCCGCTGCGTTGTTGCTCTTATTTGAGCCAACACTGAGTCTGGCCGTGAAACAATCGCAAAAACCGGCGGTCGCAATTCTCGTTGATCGTTCTGCCAGCATGACGTTGTCGGATTCTACGCAAAGCCGCGCTGACCTCGCGAAACAGGCGCTGTCACGCCCGTGGCTGGCGCAGTTGCGTGAGCAAGCCGAGGTGTTTTTGTATTCGTTCGGCGATACCTTGCAAGCGCTGGCGTTGGATTCGATTGCTGCGCTGAAGTTTGACGGCGACGGCAGCAATCTGGCTAACGCCTTGACGGCGGCGAAACAACAGCTTGCTCATCGCGAATATCGGGGCGCAATTGTATTCAGCGACGGCGCATATAATATCGGCAGCAACCCGGGCCGGGTGGCAGAAAGTTACGGCCTGCCCATCATCACCACACAAATCGGCGCGCGCCGCGATGCGCGTGATGCGCTGATCAGCGAAGTGGTTACAAATGAAGTTGCCTATGCCGACACCAAGCTGCCGGTTGCGATTTCCGTTTCAGCTTCAGGTTTGGCAGGGCGGCAGGCGCGCTTACGTGTTTATGAGGGCGAGAACGAGGTGGCAACGCAGACCCTTGTGCTGCCTTCCGACAACACCCAAGTCACGGCTTCGGTTTCATTATTGCCGCAACAGGTTGGATTGACACGATACACCGTAAGCCTGGATCATTTTGAAGGCGAGTTGACCACGGAAAACAATCGCCGCGCGTTTTATGTCAAAGTTTTGAAAAGCAAGCTGACCATCTGGATTTTTGCCGGTGCGCCCTCCGCAGACTTTGCATTTCTGCAGCGCACGATAGCGCACGACCCCAATTTTCAAGTACGCGGGTTTGTGCAGCGCTCGGGCGGAAGTTTTTACGCCGATGCGACACAGGCGTTGCCGGCATTTCGCCGGCCGGATGAATGGCAGCCGGTTGACGCGGTTCTGCTGGTTGATTTTCCGCGGCGCGATAGTGACCGCAGCCTGCTTGACATGCTGGTCAAGCAGTTGGGAGAAAATGCCAAACCGCTGTTCTACTTGCACGGCCCCGGCGTTGATTTGAATATGCTCGGGCAATTGCGCGGCGTTTTGCCACTCGCGGCGCTGCCGAATGCGATGAGCGAGCAAATCATATCCGTACAATTTACTCCGGCTGGCCTGTCGCATCCCGTGACGCGCGCAATAACCGATCGTTTGGCAAAATCAGCTAACGGGCGGGCGACAGCACTCAGCACCGATGAACTGCCGCCGTTATTTTCGAATGTCTATAGCCTAAAGCCCTCGCCGAATGCGGAGACTCTTGCCGGCGCAGGAAGTCGCATGGAATCGCTTTGGCTCGCGCAGAAAAACGCCAATCGCAAAACCATTGCGATTTTCACCTATGGAATTTGGCGCTGGAAAAGTCTATTGGAGGCCGTGGGGAAAAACACTGAAACCTATGAAAGTATGATGACCGGCCTGGTGCGTTGGCTGGTGACAAAAGAAGATGCCAAACTCGTGCGGTTTGAAAGCAACAAGGAGATCTATCGCGGCGGCGAGCAAATTGAATTAATGGCGCAAGTGTATCACGAAGATTATCGTCCCTACGAAGGCGCGCAAGTGAAGGCGCAGTTGACCGGGCCGCAATTTAATCAAGAAATCATTCTGCAAGATGCCGGCAGCGGGCTTTATCGCGCGCGCTTGCAAGTTCTTGGCGGCGGGGAATACCTTTACAAAGGAACTGCCGTAGCGGGTGATCGAACACTCGGCGAAGACAGCGGCCGCTTCTCGGTCGAGCCGTTTAGTCTGGAATTTCTCGACACACGCTACAACGAACCGGTGTTGCGGCAAATGGCGCAACTCACCGGCGGCGCTTATGTTGCTTCGGATAGTTTGGGCGACTATCTCTCACGCCTGCCGTTGCAGCCCACCACAAAAGTCGAATCATACCATCTCGCGCTCTGGGGCCGGCCCTCGGTGTTGGTGATTTTGCTGCTCACCCTGGGGCTGGAATGGTTTATCCGCAGACGGCAGGGGATGCTGTGATTGAAACTATACGAATGTTTCAAAACTTTCACTTTCAAGCACGCTCCTGCGAACAAAGCTATTGTAAATCACGCCGGTAATGAGTCCGAAAACAAAACCGTAAACAAAACTGAAGACTATCCCCAGGGAAACGACTGTAAAGGAATTCTGCAAATCCATCCCGGGGTAGATCAGCTCGAACAGCTCCAAGACCGCGCTCTGTCCGGAGAAGAGCACGATAAGTGACACGAGCAGAAACATCAGCGCCCACGCCAGCCCGATGGCCACGCCAAGTTTGACGCTGTCGAAGAGTCCGGCGCGCAGCAATGCCCTTTCAGAATAAAATGTGTCAGTTGCCGGCGGCCCGCCTTTGGAGGTGGCATCCGTCAAAAGCAAAAGATTCTCTTGGTTTGAACCATTCATTTGCTACTCCTCATGTTGAGATAACGTGAACGTTTCAACGGTAATCACCGGTCAATGTGATGGCGGCCCACGCTTTGGGATATGGAAGATTTTGTGTTGCGCTCTTCCGTGACATCTCAATAATTATTTTTTGTTGCGCTTCTCGCAGCGCCTCCGTTTTCGTCATTTTCTTTGTGATCCAGTTGTGATAAAATGATTTCATGAGTTCCATAGTATATTTATCGGGAATATTCCATTGCGTTGCAATAATCGCATTGGTTCCTGCCTTCATAAAAGCGTGCGTCAGGCCGACAACGCCCTCCCCTTGAAAAAAACGTCCATTCGCCGTGCTGCATGCCGAGAGCGTAACCAGTTGCGTCTCGGCGAGATTGAGATCGTACACTTCGTATGCGCTCAATCGGCCATCATCGTCATGATTTGTTCTTGACTGATGGTGAGGGGCTTTGCCGTTTTCGGCGCCAACGACAAGATAGGAGGCCAAAGGGCTTTTGCCATTAATCGAAGCATGCGTGGCAAAATGCAGTATATTAATGTTCTCTTGCAGCATCCCTGAGATTTTGCCCTCCGGAATATTTTTCCCGATCAGCGTATCGGGATTGAAAAACATCCTTGCGATATCTCTCACCTCCGTCGCAGAATGTCTCAAATCGCCGGTGGGATTTCCAAGCGCAAACAACTTCATCTGATTCGCAGGAATGGCGGGCCGGCGATTGTCAAGACAGAGCTTCAGTATTGTGGCGCTGGGAGCGTAAGCAAGATTATAGTCCTGCATCAAAAATTTTTGCTGGCCGTCCTGTGTGAATACCAGCGCGGCAAAAGGCACCTGATACAGTACGCCATCCGGGATAACATAAACATTCTTCTCAGGAGAAATGCCCTGTTTGATTGGCGCAATCACGATCTCATATAGTCGCTGCGCTAATTCCAGATAGCGCGCATAGGAATCGGGGTCGGTTTTTTCAACCGTGCCTCGAAAAGCATCGACCAGTCGGCTCAAATCAGCGCGGGAGATAGCAACATCCTTAATCAGAAGATTCTTATGGTCAACGGCGAATATAATGAGACGATCTTGTGTGACGCGGTATTCTAGCAAAACAACACCCTGATTCAGACTGTTTTGAATGCCTTCCAAGCTGGCAGGATGATCGCTATTGGATGAGACCTTATAAGCATCGTTTGAGCGTTCGCGAAGAATGTCAAGAAACCCCCTTGCCCTCGCTCTTTCCGAGTACGCAAACGCGGCATGGCCATTTCCTCGCATCCATTGCAGAATAATCATTTGATCAAAAAGATTTTGTATGGTGGAAAAGTAACTGATGCGATCTTCACGTTGAATGTGGACTCTCGCCGCTTCCACTTGTGCAATGGCCTGCTCAAAATATTTTTCAGCCAGGTCGAAATCCGTGGTGCGCTGGTAAACGAGCCCGATGCCATACAGCGCATGTACTTGGTGTAATGGCGTTTCAATCGCATTGGCAATTGCCAGCGCTTCGTTGAGGTTTTCCAGGGCATTTTCGTGCTGCCCCATCCCTGCTAGCGTGTTGCCAATCCGGATGAGGGCGGAGGCGATCCCCGTTTTAAAACCTATCGTTTTGAACGTGGTTAGCGCGGTTTCATAATACCCTAATGCCGTGCTGTGGTTGTTTTGCCCTGCTTCAATGTCTCCCATGTTGATTAATATATCAGATTCCAAGATTCGAGGCTTAAACGTCTCGGTTGCCGCATTTTTCTTGATTATGCTGCGCGCTTGTTCGAGGTACGCTAATGCAAGCTTCAGGCTATCCTGATCCTTGTAAACGTCGCCAAGGTTTTTTAGGGTAAGCGCAATGTCGTAGGGATTCCCAAGGCTGTCATTAATGGCCAGAGCATGTGAAAGGTAACTGAAGGATTGCTCGCTATCACCCAGAAGACGGTAGAGAATTCCAAGATTATTCAGTATCACTGCCTGATTGGGATAATCTTTCTCTTCTTCGGCTCTCTCGAAGGCGTTAGTATACTCGCGTTTGGCCTTTTCATAGTCTCCAATATTTTTGAATACAAGGCCTCTATCATTCAAATTTTTTAGCTCCTCCCATTTATTCCCGGATGCTTGGCACAGTGTGATCGCTTGATCAAGAAAATCCAGCGCCCGGGGAAAATCTCCCATCTGATTATTGGCCACCCCCAATCGTCCCAGAAGCTGCAATTCGCCAGCTTGATTGCCGATCGTGCGATGAATTTCCCACGCACGGTTAAAACATTCCAGCGCTTTGCGCACCTCGCCCGACTCAATGTAGATTTGCCCGATATTATACAGTGCGCCGGCTTCGCGATGGAGATACCCCGTTCGGCGAACGATTTCCAACAACTCTTCCCCAATTTTTAGTGCGTCTTCATAAGCCCCTTTTTGATACAAAACATACTGCCACATCAAAAGATTGTCTGCTTTTCGCTTCTCATCGCCGATCTTGCGACTCAAGTGCAGCGACTTTTTAAAGAAGTACATCGCGGAATCGTTCTGTGAAAGACTGGCGATTCCTTTGTTAAAAAAATAGTCGGCTTCGAGTTTGCGCTGCAGTTGCGCGGTTGTGAGCAGTTTGCTGAAATGGAGTTCGTTCATCAAGAAATTATCGGCGAGACTATCCTGATAAACCCGGGCAATTGCGGCAGCAATCTCGAAACTTTCGTTCGCGTTCACGAGATCTTGCGTGAGCTTGGAAAAAAGCGCGTGCTGCAACACTTTTTGAAAAAGGTTGCGAAAGCGAAACGGCTGATTCAAAATCACGGCGACGGCCTGTTGATGCTTGCTTTTTTCGCAATGCAAAGAAAATTCGTTCAGCAGTTCTTCTTCCTGAGCAGTGAGCGTACGCTGGCCCAACTCTTTCTCAAGCTGATCCATTGGCACAGGGTCAGATGCGATGAAGGAAAAGAACCATGCCAGGACAGCGATGAGCCCCCAAATGGCTATGCCGGGGTAAACGAATTTAGCGAAGCTTCGCATCTTTCCGGTCTTTTCTCAAAGGTGTCCGAAATACCTTCGCAATCCAGTTCTGAATTAGCTCCCAAACACCATTAAAGGAGGGGCCATGATAATGTCTCGTAAGCGCCTTCTTCTGTCCCTCTATCCAAGCGCGATAGATTCTGTCATAGTTGGGCATAAAAGATGTCGGAGACTTGGAATCGCGAAACGCAAAAATCTGCCGAACCAGGAGGTCTTTATCGGTGGTTTCAAAGCCTCGAGAATAATACACGAGATAATACAATTGCGTCAACAAGCCTTCATATTCAATCAACTTCTTGGGGGTTAATCCTCTATCACGATGCAGGGGATCCCGCAAAAGGGCTCTTCGCAATTTCGGGTGTAGGGGCGTCATAAAGTTCTCCACAGAAATTTGAACCAGAGTGCCAGCGCTACGATCTGTTCAATTTCGCCAATAAGCGATCATACATAAAATCGAAGATTAATTTGTCCCAGCGAAACTCGTAGTAGGCGATGTCCATGACACACGAGCAACCGATGTCGATGCGTTCCGGCACATAGGAAGTCCAGCTTGAATCCTTGTCGCTGCGATAGCGATCGGAATAATACTCCACCAATTCATTATTGTATCGGTATTTGGCGAAAACATCAGCGATGGCCGCGTTGGCAACCTCACGATCCCTGCGATTGATCATCTTGTCTCGCAACAGAACTTCGGACTTTGGATGATACTTGTCGACATACTCATCGACGATGGCGCCATTTTCCAATGAAGACATGGCATGCGCGAATTCATGCACCGGCGTCTTTAGCCGTTCATCCCACGCGGAAATTGCCGCAACACCGGGAAGTTCGGCCAGCGCAGCATGTTTCATGGTTGTGAAAGTTGCGAGATCCGGTGAGAAGGTCAGTTCAAAGTTCCGGTCAGCCCGATTGAAGCGATCCTTGGTGAAGCGCGCCGAAGAACGGGTCAGATAATCGGAGGCAGAAATGACGAAGATAATATCCACCTCTGGAAGCTTGTCCGTCAGCTCCGCGGTGCTCATCACAAATTCCTTAAGCACAGCAACCTCGGTCAAAGGCGCAAGAATTTCGATTCCGGCAGCAACCTCCTCACAAAGCGCCGTTTCTTCATCTCGAAATACCGCCAGCAACCTCAATCGTGAAATAATTTCCGGCAATCGTAGTAGTTCGTTGTTGACGAAACTTCTGAGGCAGCGTGTGACCACTCTAAAAAACAATTCCTGATTGTCGATGATGGGATCACGCTCAAGTGTCTTGTCTTCTTTCAAGATGCGAGGATTGGCAACAAAAACAATTGTGTAGGGATTGGATCCGCTCCCGGGCTGAATCACATGATTTGGTTGCAGACTAAAAACGCCCTCTTCAACGGCGCTGACTTTTTTTCTGGTCAGCCGGGTGTATATCCAACCAATCAGATACCCGAGCAGGAAGCCATGAATAAATCCCCACAATACGCCCCAAATGACGCCCAATGCCGTAAGTTGGTAGCCAGGATATACAGCATCAAAGAAATCGACCAACTTGCTCGGTTCTTTGCTGAGAATGGCAATCAGTGTTTTGACAAATACAGAGAATGCCCAAAAGCATCCCAATGCCAGGCCCAACAGTTTGGGACGGAGAATGCTGACTTTCGATGAAACCGTTGCTCTCATGAATCATCCTCCCGGTCAATCGCCTCTAGGGGTGAGCAATTATTTGATTGCACTCTTTCAAGCCAATGTTGACATCATTGCCCTCGAAGGGCAGTCAACTGATCTCGCGCGACGCTTGCCCAAGTTGACGTCGAATCAATCTCCAAATATTTTTGCCAGACATTCTCTGCTTGCGTCAGCTTCCCCTGTTTTTGATAAAGTGTCGCAAGATTGTATTGCGCTTCTGCGAATCGCGGGCTCTGCTGCAACGCCGCGGAGAATTTATCCAGCGCGTCGTCGTATTGCAATTTATGCCATGCCAAAACACCAAGATCATTCAGGATGCTGGCATCGCCAGGCGCCAGAGTGTTGGCCCTATTATAGTGCTCCTCGGCTTTTTGCAAATCTTGCTCGACGAGCAAATAATAAGTCCCCAAATATTGATGCGCCCGGGGATTGTCATTTTTAATTGCGAGAGCAGACTGCAACTTTTGGAGCGCCGGTTGACTTTGAGAAACGCGCTCTTGATTACGAACGATTTTGAATTCATCGTATTTGAAACTGCCTGCCGGGCGCGGCTGCTCCGCACTGTCGAAATGAATATCGGAAGAAAGTTCGACAAACGCTTGCTCCGCCAGATTATTGCTCCGCCATTTATCATATTGGGGCATGCCTGCGAATATCACCAGCAACACCGCGGCCGCCGCCGCCAGAATTGGCCGCCAATATGATGGAATTTTTGGCGCTTTTGGCAGGAAAGGCTTTGGCAACCCGGCGAGTGAATTTGGCTGCACTCGGCCGGCCGGGGGGACGGCAAACAGTTTTTCCAATCGCCGTTCCGGAGCTGGTCTATATAACTTTTCAAACTCCGACGCCTCTTCAGCGGTGGGCGGATTGAGCGAGTATTTCACGGCGGTGGAGAATAAATCAAAGCATTCGCGGCAGGAATCAAGATGAGCCTGCACGTTTTCCGCTTCGTTTTCACTGAGAGTGCCTTCCAGAAATCTCAGAATTTGGGCCTCCCGAAGATGGCTTTCTGAGAAGTCGCGGCTCTCGCGCTTGGTTTCTGGCGTAACAGTTGACATGATAAAACTTCCTTCCTCATAAAACAGGTGACTCGTGATTTGATCCGTGTTCTGGACACCCAGAATGTTTTGCCCATCATCCTGTTCTTATGGACACGAAATCACCTGAAAAGTCTCCAAAAAATTTTGGTCACATTAATTTTGCCGGCGCAAGCATTCGCGCACTTTTTCGGACAGCGTCTTGAGCAAGCCATAGATTCGCTTATCTGAAAGCCCGATTTGCCGAATCTGTGCAATTTGCTCCGCGGAGAAATCTTGATAGAAATACAGTTTGAAGAGAAGTCTGTCGCGTTGGGCGTGACGCTTATCGCCCAAAATTTTCCCCAAACAGTAACCCACCGCGTCTTCCAATTCCAGGCGCTTCACCTCATTATCCCAATTTTCCGCCGGCAGGATTTCGGCGAGATTGATGCCGCGGCCTTCGCTAGCGGGAAAGACTTGCTGATCGAGCGCCAGGCCTTTTTCCGCCGGCGGGCGCTTTTGGGCGTGGTCATTGCGCCAGGCATTGCGTACGACATTCGCCGCGATGGTTTCAAGATAAGTGAAAATCGAGTTGGCGTGCTGTCCTTCGAATTCCTTCAGCCGGTGCCCATTTTTTTCTTTTAACTTCAGATAGACTTCCTGCGCCAGGTCTTCTGCTTGCGCCACGCCGCGATAACGCATGCGTTTGCACATTACGAAAATCGTGCGTTGAATATGTTTGTCATAACGCTGAATGAATTCACTCCACAGCCTTTCATCATCTGGTGCGTGTGCCAGTTGCTTGACGAGATCGTTGTGCGTCAGATTTTTGTGGTTGTTGTTTTGAAATGAGCGTTGTTCGGAGTCGTTTCCGGGAAGAATGTAAGACATGTGGCAGCTCGTTGTCAGAAATTTCTCCGCTCGTGCAGAGCAGATGACGCTTGCCGGCGGTCGCAAATCGAAGGTCGATTAATTGATCAAACACGCCCGAAGCCCCAGAGTGCACCATCACTGTTCGTCGCAAGCCGATTGCAGCTTTTGCAGGCTGCTGCTGAGGGGCGCTGCGCTTGTCCTTTCAGAAGAATGCGGCGGTGTGAAAACTTGGGCAGACCGTGCGTCAAGCTTTTGGGCCACTGCACCAACAAAAGTCAGAGCTTAACCTTCAATATACTCCGGTCGCGATGAAACCATTAAATTTTCACACGGTCTAATTGCAACGGCAGGATGAAGTGTGTTGCGCGCGCCAGCCATTTAAAAACTGAAAAATTATACATGTAAATTGATCAAATGTCAATACTATAATTTTTTGAGTATTTGTTTTAAGAAAGATGAGCTGGACATGCAATTGTTGTGCATCGAGAACCAGTTGCGACTAGAACATCAGGGCGCAACTTTTGAAGATATGTGATTTCTTTGGTGATGATCGTGCTTGAGTGAGAGATGAAAAGGTAGAATGATCCGTGTTTGAGAACCAGCAGAATCGTGCGGGCAAAAGTCCATTTGCAGGTTTGCTTTCAGTTGAACGAAAATCTCGTGAGCAGATTTTGGCTGCGGCACGTGATTTTTGTGTTTGAGCGCGCAACATGCCCTCCAACGTGTTGACACAAAAAATTAGAGTAAATTTACGGGCTGGCCTTGTCTCTGGATTTTCGCTTGCATTTGTCCGGCAGAGGATTAAATTCCACCTGTGTTTTGAATGAAAGCCCAACACACGGGCGGGCGTCATGAGAGTGCGCTGGAATTCGGAGTGATTATGTTCATTCGCAAGAAAAAGCGGTGGGAAATTCCTGAGCGCCTGGCAACGCCGGAAGAAATTTTTTTGAACCGGCGCCGCTTTCTCCAGCAGCTTGGTTGGAGCGGCTTGGGTTTGATGGGCGGCCTTGCTTCTCTGGAAGCGTGGAGGAACGCCGCGGCAGCGATGCCGCAATCCAGCATTTATTCCGCCAAGCGCAACGCCACGTATGTGTTGGATCGCCCGCTCACCGACGAATTTGCTGCGACGCATTACAATAATTTTTACGAATTCACCACGGACAAACGCGGCGTTGCCGATTTGGTGGGCGAGTTCAAAACACAACCGTGGGCCATCGCTGTCAAAGGCCTGGTTGCCAAGCCCAAAACGTTCGACCTCGATGAGTTGATTAAACTCATGCCGGTGGAAGAACGCTTGTACCGTTTTCGTTGTGTCGAAGCCTGGGCGATGGCGGTGCCGTGGACGGGATTTCCGCTGAAGGCGTTGATCGATCTTGTTGCACCCACGGCCAAGGCGAAGTTTGTGCGCATGGTTTCATTCAACCGGCCTCATGAAGCGCCGGGCATGGCCGAACAAAGCTGGTATCCCTGGCCTTATTTTGAAGGTTTGCGCCTTGAGGAGGCCATGAACGAGCTGGCGTTTATGGCCATCGGGATGTATGGCAAACCCATGCCGAAACAAAACGGCGCGCCGGTGCGGCTTGTGACGCCGTGGAAGTACGGGTACAAAAGCATCAAATCAATCGTCGAAATCGAATTTACCGACAAGCAGCCGCCGACGTTTTGGAACAAGATCGCGCCGGGCGAGTACGATTTTCTTTCGAATGTTGATCCCGATGTGCCGCATCCGCGCTGGTCACAAGCCATTGAGCGGATCATTCCGAGCATGGAAGAACGCCCGACGTTGAAGTACAACGGCTACGAAGAATTTGTTGCCTATCTCTACAAAAAGTCATAAACATCAAAAATCGCATTATCGAGGAGGTTTCATTGGATACGCCCAAACAAAAGGCCTTGCACATCATAACGCAGATGAGCGACGGCTCGTCGTGGCAGGACATTTTCGATACATTACAAAAAGAAAAAAGCGCCCGTCATACGAATAATGACAACGTCGATTGGGAACGTTTGGTGCGGCAAGTGCGCACCGTTTTGTACGATGAGTTCCCGGACGCCAAAACACTGAAACTGGACGTAGATCACGAAGGCCAGCATGTCTCGGGCTTCATTGTGGCACAGGATTTTGAAGGCATGGAAGACGCCGACCGCCAGGATCGCGTGTGGGATGCTTTGGAAAAGGGACTCTCGGTTGACGAGCAAAGCCGCATTCTGAGCGTGATTGCTTTGACGCCCACTGAAGGCGTCGCGCAAGGCGTGTCATCGTGAGCCGCATGTGATTTTGTCTGTGCTGCAATCTGCAGCAAAAAAACTTCTGTAAAATTAGCAAGGCCGCAGGCATTCGCCGGCGGCCTTTTTTATTTGCAGTGATCGCTTTATGCTGCGGTCGCGCACAAACACGAGAGAGGCACATTTTGAAGATGGTTATGTCGTCGTGGCCCTCACGTTTTTGCAATACGCATCGTAGATTACTCTTGCGCAAAACCTCTCCTGGGGAAAATGACTTGATCGGTCTGCTGCGAATTCCTGCCACTGGAATTCTCCCGTACGCGTAACAAAACCCCCGGCGGTTGCATCAACAATCGCGACGCTCGCAAGCGCGCTTTTGGCCATCATCTGTTGGACTGCTGTCATGATTGACTCGCGGGATAAATCTGTTTCCGGAAATTCCATCAGTTGTGACAGCGTATTTTCAGAGATAATCAGATGATCGGCAAAGGCAAGAGTTGAGAGAAGGTTGAGCTTGACCGGCGCATCTGGAAGCTGATCAACATAAAGCGAAGTGATTAAACCGGCGTTTTGCGCCATTTGCAAGACACGGCCGGCGTGTGTGCGATGTTCATCCGCGGGGTGCAACAACGCCGGCAGCCGGGTGAGATCGTGTAAATGAAACCAGCTTGCGAGGCAATGGCGAAAATCGAAATGCTCGACAGATAAAAGATCATTCGCGCCGCCGCTGTAAAAACTCGTGCGCATATTGCTGCGCTGCGCTAGAATAACCTCGGCATGCGCCGTTGCAATTTCATCTTTAACGCAGAGTTGATACGTGTCGATGTCAAGTTTATGGCAATCGTCAAGGATGAGATGGCCGTTCTCATCTTCGCCGAGGCTGCCAATCGCATAAAGCGGCGCATTCGCGTCCAGGCCGCGCAGTTCCGCCATTAGCCGGAACGCGCCGCCGAGCCGAAGGTGCTCGTTCTCAATTTTTGCGACGCTACCTTCCGGCGGATAGTGTGTAACTTCTCGAACATGCTCGACCACCCATGGGCCAGCGCATGCAAAACCTTCACGATAAGGCATGGTTGCCTCTGTTTTTGCGTTTAAATAAATCCCCCAAACCTGGCAAGATTTTTTCCAAAGTGACTTTGAAAAATATTTTCATACTTGTATGTCATCCAAAGGGATCTGGTAAAGTTGCAGGCCTATTGCCGAGTCCTTCCCAAGATTCGTCCGGTGGACATTTCGAAGGAACCTCTTCTACAAATTAAGGTACCAGCGCACTAGAACGGCCAGAACTTCGGAATCAACAGAATGGCCAGTATCCAGAACAGTAAATTCAGCAACGTACCGGCGCGCAAAAAATCCGCGAATTTATACTGGCCCGGGCCATAGATCAGCGTGTTGGTTTGATAGCCAACCGGCGTCATGAAGCTCAACGATGCGGCAAAGGTCACGGCCATGAGCAAGGGTCGCGGACTCAATCCCAGCGATTCTGAAGCGGCGAGGGCGATGGGCGCTAACAGCGCTGCAGTGGCGTTATTGGACATGACGTTGGTCAAAACCGTGGTCAACAAAAAAAGCGCCGCGAGCAAAGCCAGTGGTCCCCACGGCCCGATGCCGGCAATGAGGGCATCCGAAACCAGCAGCGCCGCGCCGGTTTTCTCCAACGCCGCGCCTAACGACAGCACACCGGCCAGCAGAAAAATCACTTTCCATTCAATGGCTTTGTAAGCTTCCTCCAAATCAAGACAGCCGACGAGGATCATCAAGATGGCGCCGGCAATGGCGCTGCTTACAATCGGTATAATGTTGAACGCGGCGGCGAGCACAACGCCCGCGACGATCGCTATTGCAGGGATAGCCTTGCTCTTGCGAAACGTGGGCAGACCGACTTCGGAAACGACGAGGAAAGCTTCATGCTCCTCGAGGTGAATGAGATGATCGCGCCGAATCTTCACTAACAATACGTCGCCCGCGCGCAGGGTGGTGCTTTCCATCTTTTCATGCACGGTGGCGCCGCGATGGCGCAAGGCCAGCACCGTGCCGCCGAAATAATTGCGGAAGCGGATGTCCTTTAACGTCTTGCCGTCCAACACAGAATTGGGCGCGATCACGGCTTCCACTAACATCGCTTCCTCAGACTCCAGCTCCTCATCGCGCCATTTGATTTCCGGCTTCAGAATAATGCCCTTGCGTTCCTGCAGTTGTTTTATCTTTTCGATTTCGCAGCGCACGCGCAACACGTCGTTGGCCTGCAGCACAGTTGCCGCGGTGGGAAGGGGAATCAGCCGGTCCTCGCGCTGCACTTCCAGAATATCGAGATCGAGATCTTTGACCAAAGGCGAATCCGCCACGGATTTGCCGACCGATTCCGCCTCCGGCAGCAGCACCACGTCGATCAAATAATCGCCCATGCCAAAGGTTTGCATGAGATCACCCTTGCCGCGGCGGTCGGGAATCAAGCGGATGCCGATGAAGATCATGTACAGTATGCCGGCGGCGAAGAAAATTGCGCCCATGCGCGTGAACTCAAACATGCCGAAGGTCGGCTGGCCGTGGCGTTCGGCAATGGCGCTGACCAGAATATTCGTGGAGGTGCCGATCAGCGTGCACACACCGCCGAACATCGAGGCGAACGACAGCGGCATCAACAGTTTCGAAGGGCTGACACCGAGATCGCGCGCGACGCCCAGCAGCAGCGGCAAGAAAATCGCAACCACCGGCGTGTTGTTGATGAAGGCCGACAAGCCGCCGGCGATGAGCATGGTCACAAACAACGCCAGCCAAAGATTGAGTTTGAAGAGCCGGCTCAAGACGCGGCCAAGATGATTTACCGCGCCGGTTTTGAACAAGCCGGCGCTGAGCACGAACATGGCGCCGACTGTGACGGTGGCAGTGTTGCTGAAGCCGGCGATGCCTTCTTCCGGCGAAATGATGCCGCTCACCAGCAACACACCCATCACCAGCAGCGCCACCAGATCAACCGGCAGTTTCTCGGTGGCAAAAAGGATGACAGCAAGGATAACAAGGACAAGAACAAAAGCTATCTCAAAGGTCATGATGGCAGGGAAAATGGTTGAGGTCAATCTCACGCGCCAAAATTCATTTGTATCCTAAGCAAATTTTCATTATTTATCAAACCAAATTTCGAAAGGATCTATTGGCATGCACATTCCCGCGGCCCAATTGCCGGGCACGAGTAAGCTTTATTCAACCTATCTCAGCGATTTCGAGCGCGTGCGCGAATTTTTTAACGTCGATTTTCGCGCTCTGGAGCCGTTGCAAGCGCATGCGCAACAAGTGGCGCGCCGTGATTATCCCCGGGCTGCGGTTGCTGAAATTTTACTGCGTCAAAATCAAAGCTGGGGCGCGGGTGAACAGGTGAGAAGCAACATTGCCGCGCTGGCGCAACCGGGAAGTATTGCGGTTGTCACCGGCCAGCAAGTCGGCATGTTTGGCGGTCCGCTGTTTACCTTGTATAAAGCGCTGACGTGCTTGAAGCTCGCCGCCAGCCTGCAAGCGCGTTTGCAGCGCGAGGTGGTTCCGGTTTTCTGGCTCGCCGCGGATGACGATGATCTCACGGAAATCGATCATCTGCTTTTGATGACGCGCGACAACAATCTCACGCCTTTTTCGTGCCTGCGTGATGCCGCACAGCGCCGGCCGGCCGCGCAAGTTCATCTTACGGAGGATATTGCCGCCTGCCATCAAGCGTTGGCGGATGCGATTGTTGATTCCGAATTCAAAACCGAGATCCTTGCTGCGCTCGCGCAAGCTTATGCTGCGGGACGTTCGTTGCCGGATGCCTTCGCGCTGTGGCTGAATTATTTGCTCGGCGATTTCGGCTTGGTGATGCTCAATCCCGCGGATGCGGAATTGCGCCAGCTCGCCCGACGCATCTTTCTGCCGGAAATCATGCAAGCCAGCCCGTCGACAAAAGCGGCGTTGCAAACCAGCGCGCGGTTGGAGCAGGCGGGATATAGTGTGCAGGTGCCGTTGCGGCCCGGGCGTTTCAATTTGTTTTATGTCGATAGCGCGCGCCATGCTCTCGAACAAAAAGAAGGCCGCTGCGTCAGCACCGACGGGCAATTTGAGTTTTCCTCGCAAGAGTTGCAGCAGCGCGTGCAAGAAACGCCGCAGCAATTTTCTCCCAATGTGATTTTGCGTCCGGTGCTGCAAGATTTTCTGTTGCCGAATGTCGCCTATATCGCCGGACCGGGCGAAATTTCTTATTTTGCGCAATTACGCGGCGTTTACGAAAGCTTCGGTGTGTTGATGCCCGCCATCTTCCCGCGCAAGTCGCTGACGCTGCTCGAAGCGAAAGTGAAACGCGTGATGGAAAAGTATGATTTATCGTTGCGTGAATTCTGGAGCCGGCCGGAGGATTTAGTGACGCGCGTCGCCCGCCAGGAAGCTCCGGAGGGTTTATTTGAGCCGGTGGCGGCAGCGCGAGATATGCTCGGCGGCAGACTCGATGAGTTGAAGCAACGCGCTGTTGCGCTTGACCCGACGCTTGCCGGTTTCATTGATAAAGAACGCGGCAAAATTTTCCATCAACTGGAAATCATCGAAAACAAATTATTGCAAACCTCCAAACGCCAAAACGAAACATTGCAGCAGCAAATCATGAAAGCGTCCCATGCCTTGTTTCCACAGCAGCGCTTGCAGGAACGCGAGTTCAATATTGTTCCCTTTTTGTGCAAATACGGCAAAAATGTCGTGCGGCAGATTCTTGATGAAATGGAGTTGCAGAATTTTGATCATCAAGTCATTGAGTTGTGAGATGAATGTTCGGGTTTCGCGATGGGGGCGAGAAGTGGAGCTGTGTGCAGGTATCATTTCTAAAGTAAACCTGAGAAGGAGGAGGCCATGTTGTCTCAAACAAACCGTTGGTATTTCCTGTGGTTCTTATTCGTCTGTTTATTGGCGGTCAAGCCGGCCACGAGCCAGGATTTGCAGTGTTTCGTCCTGACCCCGCCGGATCAAATCCTCGCCGGCGTCAAGCAGATCGCCATCGCCGATTTCAGCGTCACTTCGAGCTACGCGGAAGACGACGCGCCGAGCGGCAAAAAAAACACATTTGACAAAATCCTGGGCGCAGTCGAAAAAAGCGCCGCAGCCGAGCGCAACAAAACGCGCTTCAACGATGCGGGCCGCAAATTGTCGGACTTGATGACCGGTGCGTTGATCAAAAGCGATCGCGGCGTCGGCAACGTCAGCTCGGGCTTCCTGGGGCTTGGCTCGAAAGAGGGTAAAAGCTTTCAGTCCGGCGCGTTTACCAATATTTTCCGTGTAGTCGAGCGCTCGCAAATTCAACAAGTGATGAATGAGTTGCAGCTCTCGCAAACCGGCGTGGTCGATGAAGCCTCCGCAGCGCAAGTGGGCCGGGTATTGGGCGTCGATGCCATCGTCATGGGCAATGTCAATGTTTCCTTTCAAGATCGCTGGCTGAAAGAAGAACGCGAGAAGGACAAGAAGAAGTATCAGGTTGATTGCGAAAAGCGCCAGGCCAATGTCAGCGCCTCGATTCGCATCATCAAAGTGGAAACCGGCGAAGTGATCGGCACGAAAGACGGCCAGGAGAAGCAGGAAAAGAAGAAATGTGAAGGCGATTACGGCGATTTGCCCTTGCCGGAGGCGCTGGTTGATCAATGTCTGGAAAAAGTCGCCGATGAGTTGGTTGACTATTTCGCGCCGGAATTCGCCTTGCAAAAGCTCAAATTTGAATACGACATGGGCAAAGATTACAAGCGCCACACCGACATTGCCAAGCAGGCGATTAAAGACTACGATCTCAGCACCGCCTATTTGCAGTTTGCCGCGATCGTCGAGCAGGATCCCTACAATCACGCGGCGAATTTCAATGCCGGCGTGTTGCACGAGGCAGTGGGCAATTTTAAGAAGGCGCAGGAAAAATACAATTTCGCCTTCAGCCTCAAAAGCGACGAAGGCAAATATCGCGACGCGCAGAAGCGCATTGCCAAGCAAACAACTTTTTGGGATCAACTCAACACGCTGGGCATCGTTTTGCAAGAGCATGAATTCAGCGCTACGCAGGCGGAGTTGAAATCCGCCACGGTGACGAAAGTCGTGACCAAAGGCTCAGGTTCGATCCGCCTTGACATCAAGGCCGAACCGAATGCTGCCAGCGCCACCGTGGTCAAGGTGCCGGGCGGCATCGAACTGGAGTTGCTCGAATCTTCGAAGGATTGGTTTAAAGTTAAGCTACCTGACGGCAAACAAGGCTATCTTGCCGCCAGTCAGGCGCAAATTCGAAAATAGTCAGCGGCCGTGTGAAAACTTTTGGGCGCCACGCGGGCTGAGCTGGTGACGTGGGCTGAGCTTGTCGAAGCCTGCCCTTGTCGAAGCCTGCCCCTGTCGAAGCCTGCGCTTGTCGAAGCCTGAGCCTGTCGAAGCCTGAGCCTGTCGAAGCCTGTGCCTGTCGAAGCCTGAGCCTGTCGAAGCCTGAGCCTGTCGAAGCCTGTGCCTGTCGAAGCCTAAGTTTTCACCCAACCATATATTGCCTGAACGATGGGAGTTGACAAAGCATGCAGTGTTCCAATTGTGGTTTTGAGAACTCGGATAAGCTGAAGTATTGCGGCGAATGCGGCGCGCCTCTGCCCGTGCTTTGTCCCAATTGCAGCTTTGTCAATCCTGCACAATTTAAATTTTGTGGCCAATGCGGCACTCGCCTGACGGAGCCGGTTTCTTCCCACCCCGGTCCAGGTGAAAATGTTGAGACCAGGAATCGTGTTGCGGCCAAAGTTCCGGAGGCCGAACGCCGGCAGCTCACCGTGATGTTTTGTGATTTGGTCGGCTCGACGGCGCTCGCGACGAAACTCGATCCTGAAGAGTTGCGCGAAGTGGTGCAGCAGTATCAAAAAGCCTGTGCGGACACCGTTAATCGTTTTGACGGCCATATCGCGCAATACCTCGGCGACGGCGTTATGGTTTATTTTGGCTATCCGGTCGCGCATGAAGATGATGCGCGCCGCGCTGTGCGCGCCGGTTTGGAAATCGTCGACGCGACGCAAAAGCTCAATGAACGTTTGCAGCGGGATTTTCATGAAAGCCTGGCGGTGCGCGTCGGCATTCATACCGGTTTGGTGGTGATCGGTGAAATGGGCGGCGGCGCAAAACGCGAGCAGCTTGCGCTGGGCACGGCGCCGAATATCGCTGCGCGGTTGCAGGGTTTTGCAGAGCCGAATACCGTGGTGATCAGCTCGGCAACGCATCATCTCGTGCAAGGCTTTTTCAAGCAGCAGTCGCAAGGCATGCGGGTGTTGAAAGGCATTGTGCCGCCGCTTGAAATCTTTCGCGTGTTGAACGAAAGCGGCGCGCACAATCGTCTTGAGGCGACCATGAATGCCGGCTTGACGCCGCTGGTGGGCAAGCATAAAGAATTGCAGGAACTGGTCGCGGCATGGCAGCGCGTCAAAAGCGGCGAACGGCAGGCCGTGCTGCTCAACGGCGAAGCCGGTATTGGAAAATCGCGTTTGTTGCATGCGTTCAAACAACAGCTTGCCCATGAGCCGCATCTCTGGTTGGAGTGTCACGGCTCGCCTTATTTTCAAAACAGCGCATTGCATCCCTTGATCGAATGGTTGCAGCGCGTGCTTGATTTTCGCCGGGAGGACGCCTGTGACGTTAAAACCAAAAAGCTCGAGAATTGGCTCAGCCATTATCAACAACCGGCTTCTGAAACGTTACCACTGTTTGCGGGGCTGCTTTCCGTGCCTCTGGGAGATTGTTACAACCCGCCGAAACTGAATCCTCATCGCCTGAAACAGAAAACCCTGGAAGCATGGCTGGCCATTTTGATGGAGATGGCGCAGCAGCAGCCCGTGGTTCTTGTGGTTGAAGATTTGCATTGGGCCGATCCTTCCACGCTCGATATGCTTAACCTGCTGCTGCAATCCACCCAAACCGCGCGTTTGCTGGCGTTGTTCACCTCGCGTCCGGAGTTTATGCCGCCGTGGGGCGAAAGTCCTGATGTCGTGCAAATCAACCTCAACCGCCTCACACAAGATCAAGTTGAAACGATGGTGGCGCAGGTGACCGGCGCAAAAATGCTGCCCGCGCCCGTGCTGCGGCAAATCGTGACCAAAACCGACGGCATCCCCTTGTTCGTGGAAGAACTCACCAAGATGGTGTTGGAATCCGGTATGCTGCGGGAAGACAATAATCATTTCGAATTGAACGGCGCGCTGCCGCCGCTTGCCATTCCGGCCACGCTGCAGGACTCGTTGATGGCACGGCTTGACCGCCTGGCGCCGGTTAAAGAAGTGGCGCAATTGGCCGCCACTCTCGGGCGCGAATTTTCCTTTGAATTGATGAGTGCTGTGGCTCTGGTGGAGGAAACCACGCTGCAACAGGGTCTGGCGCAGTTGGTCAAGGCCGAACTGCTTTATGAAAATCCTCATCCCAACGGACACGGCGCCACGTATGTTTTCAAGCATGCCCTGATTCAGGAAGCCGCGTATCAAACCTTGCTGAAAAGCCGGCGGCAGTATTATCATCAACGCATTGCGCAAACGCTGGTGGAAAAATTTTATGACACGGCCTCCGACCAGCCCGAGCTGCTCGCCCATCATTACACCGAAGCCGGCCTGATCGAAACCGCGATCGCCTACTGGCAATGGGCCGGCGAAAACGCGATCCAGCGCTCGGCGAATATCGAAGCCATCAGCCATTTGACGCGGGGATTGGACTTGTTGAACACGCTGCCGGAAAACGCGCAACGCGATCAGCTCGAGCTTGAGTTGTTGACGTATTTGGGCGTTGCGACTGCAGCGACCAAGGGTTACACCGCCCCGGAAATCGAACGAATCTACCATCGCGCGCGCGAGCTTTGTGAACGCGTCGAGTATTCACCGCGCCAATCTTCGAGCATGCTGGGGTTGTGGAAAGGCACGTTGGTCCGCGCTGATTTTGAAAAAGCCCTGGCCTTGGCGCAGGAGTGCATGCGGCTGGCGCAAAAAAAGCAGAACGCCGAGCTGTTGTTGACCGGCCATCTGACGCTGGGCGTGACGCTGGCCAGTTGGGGCGAACTGGCGCGGGCGCAAGAACACTTAACGAAAGCGCTCGAGCTTTATCAGCCTTCGGAGCATCGCACGGACGCTTTTGAATATGGCGAAGACCCGGGCGTGGTTTGCCTGTCGTATCTTGCCGCCGCTTTGTGGATGCTCGGTTATCCCGAACAAGCATTGCAACGCAGCAATGACGCGCTGGCATTGGCGGAAAAACTCGCGCATCCATTCACGCTGGCGCTCGCGCTCAACTTCAATGGAGATTTGCATTATTTGCGCCGGGAACAGCACATGATGCTCGAGCGCGCAGAACGATTGATCGCATTGGCGGAAGAGCAGGGTTTTCCGTTTTGGCGCGCTTGCGGAGAAATTCAGAAAGGCAGCGCGCTTTTTGAGCGCGGCCAGCATGACGAAGCGTTGGCCCTGATCGATCAAGCCGTGGCGCATTTGCACGCCGGCGGCGCGCAAATTGGAGAAGCTGCGGGCCTGGCGCAACGCGCATTGGCTTATGGCAAAATGGGGCGTGTCGAAGAAGGCCTGCAAATCATTGACGAGGCCATCGAGATGGTGAAGAACGGCGGTGAGCGCCACATTGAAGCCGAGCAATGGCGCATCAAAGGCGAGCTTTTGTTGATGCAATCTGACAGCGGCAAATTCAACGGTTTGTTGCCCGCGCAGCAGCAGCAAGCGGAAGAATGCTTTCGGCGAGCCCTCACGGTGGCGCAACAGCAGCGCGCCAAATCCTGGGAATTGCGCGCCGCCATGAGCTTGAGCCGCTTGTGGCAAAAACAGGGCAAAGCCGCTGAAGCAACCGCGTTCTTATCGGAAATTTACCATTGGTTCACGGAAGGCTTTGACACGGCGGATTTGCAGGAAGCAAAGCAATTGCTGGGCGAATTCCATTTGGTTGAATCATAGAAAGAACATGTCCATCGATTTTCTTGCCCTGGCCGCGCATCCCGACGACATTGAATTGGGCTGCGCGGGCACGTTGATCAAGCTCGCAAAAATGGGTTATCGCACGGCCGCCTTCACGCTCACGCGCGGCGAAAGCGGCACGCGCGGCACGCCCGAGATTCGCCAGCGCGAGTACGATGCCGCCGCGCAGATCATGCGCGTGTCGCAACACGGCATGCTCGATATTCCCGATGCCGGTATCGAAGAAACTCAGATCAACCGCCTCAAACTTGTGCGCATCATCCGGCAATTGCAGCCGCGCGTGGTGGCAACGATGCATTGGCAGGCGCGCCATCCGGATCACATTCATGCCTCGCACTTGGTGCGCGATGCCGCAATGATTGCCGGCTTGAAGAATCTCGATCTCAGCCCGCTGGTTGGAGCGAGTGAAGCGCCGGATGAACTCAAGCGGCCGTGGCGGCCTTATCGCGTGTTGTATACGCCCGAGCGCTACGAGATTTCCGTGAGTTTCATTGTGGATATTTCGGATACCTTTGAAGAAAAAATGCGCGCGGTGTTGGCTCATGAATCGCAATTTCATGGCGAGAACATGCACAAATACGGCGCCGAGCGCACCATTATTTCACGCCCGGAGTTTTTGGAATTCATCACCGCGCAAAACCGCAATTGGGGCGCGATGATTGGCGTGAAATACGGCGAAGCGTTCATCGTGCGCGAGAGCGTGCGGCTCGATGATCCGGTGGCCGCGTTTGGCGCCTGGTGCGAAGATGCAATTCCCTGAATAAGTTTGATCGGTTTTTTAGCGGAGAGTCCTAGCATGCAATTTCCTCAAGGCGCCGGCGGCACCTCCGGCGGCGTCGGCAAATTTTTTCTCGGCTTCGTAATGGCGGTTGCCGGCGGCTATTTGTTGACGAACCAAGTGACGGTGACGAGCGGGTTTTGGCATTTTTTCGGCGTCAGCGCTTTCGGACTTTCGCTGATACCGTTTTTGTTCGGCGTTGGCCTGCTGTTCTTCAATGGCAGCTCGATGCTCGGCTGGCTGTTGACGATTGCGGGCGTGGTCATTATTTTCGCCGGCATTCTTACGCATCTCAATATTTACTTTCGCCCCACCAGTTTGTTCAACACGCTGGTGATGTTGATCCTGCTGGTTGGCGGCATTGGTCTGCTGGCGCGTTCGCTGCGCGCGCAATGACATGAGATCGCATGAGCTGAACGATAGAAGGTTTGTTGAGGGTTGACAAGAGTCAGCCTGAAGATTCGCATCTAAGAGACGACAGCAATGAAAATAGGCATGATTAGTTATCCCACGCTCGGCGGCTCCGGCGTGGTGGCCTCTGAGCTGGGCATGGCGCTTGCGCAACGCGGGCATGAAGTGCATTTTATCAGTCACGCCATGCCGTTTCGCCTGCGCGAGTTTCATCCGCGCATTTTTTTTCACGAAGTCGATGTTGCCACGTATCCGTTGTTCAAATATCCGCCCTATGACATCGGGCTGACCAATAAAGTCGTTGATGTGGCACAAGAGTATGACCTGGACATCATTCATGCGCATTATGCTGTGCCGCATGCGACGGCAGCGTATCTGGCCAAACACATCGTCGGCTCCGCAAAACTGAAAGTCATCACGACGTTGCACGGCACGGACATCACGTTGCTGGGCACAGATAAATCTTTTTATAGTGTGATCAAATTTAGTATTGAACAATCCGACGGCGTGACGGCCGTATCCGATTATCTGGTCAAGCGCACCAAAGACGAATTCAATATTAAGCGCGACATTCGCCGCATTTATAATTTCATCGATATCAAAAAGGGCCGGCCGGCGAAAGCCGGACCGTGCAAGCGCGAAATGTTTGCCCCGCACGGGGAAAGCCTCGTGGTGCATGCCTCCAATTTCCGCCCGGTCAAGCGCGTCAGCGATGTGGTGCGCATTTTCGCGCGCGTGCGCGAAAAAATACCGTGTAAATTACTGTTGGTCGGCGAAGGCCCGGAACGCCTGTTTGTGCAACAATTGGTCAAGGAATTGCGCCTGCGCGATGACGTGAGTTTTTTGGGATCGGTGGATTATCTCGAAGAAATTCTGTATTGCGCCGATCTTTTTCTTCTGCCGACCGAGCAGGAAAGTTTCGGCCTGGTTGCATTAGAAGCGATGAATTGCGGCGTGCCGGTCATTGGCACCGATGCCGGCGGCCTGCCGGAAGTAATCGAGCACGGCAAGAACGGCTTTTTGTTGCCGGTCGGCGAGATCGCAGCCATGGCCGAAGCCGCCTCGGATTTGCTGGCAGATTCGGCCAAGCAAATCGCATTTTCAAAAAACGCGCGCGCCCGCGCCGAGTTGTTCGATATCGAAAGAATTATGCCGGATTGGGAACGATATTATGACGAGGTATTGTCTGCCCGATGAAGGCTTGCAGCAACAGAAGAACGGGATTGACAGAGAAATTCGAAAAGAGGAGCTCGCAACCCGAGGCAAATCATGACCAGCTTAAATGAACACGATCTCATTTATGATTGGAACAAGCACGAGGGGCATTTCAAGCCGAGCAAGCCGGTCGAGTTTGACGACGAGACGCTGCGCGACGGTTTGCAATCGCCTTCGGTAACCGATCCGCCTATTGCCGAAAAATTTGGCATGCTTCATCTCATGCACCGGCTCGGCATTCAAGCGGCAAACATTGGCTTGCCGGGCGCCGGGCCGCGGGCGCGCGCCGATGTGCTGGCGCTGGCGCAAGAGATCGTGAACAACAAACTCAATATCTTTCCCAATTGCGCCGCACGCACGGTGGAAGCCGACATCATCCCGATCGTTGAAACCGCGCAGCGCGTGGGCATGGCGATTGAAGCGGCCACGTTTCTAGGCTCCAGCCCGATCCGGCAATTTGCCGAGAATTGGGATATCGCTTTTCTACAGCGCACGGTGGAGAAAGCCGTTTCGTTTGTGGTCAAGCATGGTTTACCCTCGATGTTCGTCACCGAAGATACCATTCGCTCGCATCCTGAAGACGTGAAGCTGCTTTATGCCACGGCGGTGCGTTGCGGCGCAACGCGCGTGGTTGTGTGTGATACCGTGGGCCACGCGACGCCGAACGGCGTCAGGGCTTTGGTAAAATTCGTGCGCGAGACCGTGCATGCGATTAATCCCGAGGTGAAAGTCGATTGGCATGGCCATCGCGATCGCGGCATGGCCATCATCAACACGCTGGCTGCAATTGAAGCGGGTGCCGATCGCGTGCACGGCACGATTCTCGGCGTGGGCGAGCGGGTGGGCAATGCGCCGCTCGATCACATTCTGGTGAATTGCAAGCTGCTGGGCTGGATTGACAATGATTTGACGGCGCTGCAAGAGTATTGCGATACCGTGTCGCGCGCCTGTGAAGTTCCGATTCCGCCGAATTACCCTGTGTTTGGCCGCGACGCCTTTCGCACCGGCACCGGCGTGCATGCGGCGGCGATCATCAAAGCACACAACAAAGGCCAGGATTGGCTTGCGGATTTGGTTTATTCCGGTGTGCCGGCGGGTTGGTTCGGCCGCAAACAGGAAATCGAAATCGGCCACATGAGCGGCGAGTCCAATGTGATTTACTGGCTCAAAAGCCAGGGCATCGCGCCGGCGCGTGAACGCATCGACGCGATTTTCAACAAGGCCAAAACCATGAGCCGCAACATGACGGACGCGGAAATTCATGAAGTCTTGCAGGCGCTGCCGTGATTTCTGGTACTACAACGTTAAGTCGAATCCTATGGCACAGACGAATAGCCCCAACAAAGGGGCGAAATGTAAAAGCGAAGGGCAACGCCCTGGGAAATCGGTAATCATGAGATATCACCAAGCCCCAGCGGGGCGCCATAGAACCACGTCAGGAATGCCGCCCCTTCAGGGCTAGATACGATAGATTTTATCGGTTCCCAGGGCGCTGCCCGTGGGCTATTACATGCGACCCCGTTGGGGTCATCAAGTTGGCCTTCGGGAGAAAACATTGTGCACTTAACGGTGTAGTGCTAGGGAGCGCTATTTAAATAATTTGCTCATTCTTGAAACCGCGAGTAAACGCGAATAGTCGCCAATCTTAAAATTTGCGTTTATTCGAGTCCCTTCGCGGTTTGAGATTTGGACAAGTTATTTAAGCGGAAATTCTCAATTCTGTGATCGTGATGAAAATCTATTTCTCCGCAGCGATCAGCGGCGGGCGTGACCGCCAGCCGCTTTATTACAAGATCGTGAATTTTCTGAAGGAATCTGGCTTGGAGGTTTTGACCGAGCATGTCGCGCATGCACAAGTGTTGCATCGCGAAGCGAATTTGAACGCGCAAGAAATTTTTAAGCGTGACATGAGTTTGATTGCGTTGTGTGATGGTCTGATCGCGGAGGTGAGCACGCCCTCGCTGGGGGTTGGCTATGAGATTGCGATGGCCCTGCGGCAGCCCAAGCCGGTTTTGTGTTTATGTGAAGAGGGCGTTTTTCTCACCCGCATTTTAACCGGCAACACCGACCCTTATTTAATCATCAAGTTTTACAAAAATGAGACGGAGTGGCAAAATTATCTCGCGGATTTTATTCAGCAACTCCGGCACAAGGCTTAGGCGGATTACCTATTCAAACATAGAATAAAATTCTGAAAGTGTTTCGCCCACTGAAATTCCACTGAAAAGGCTTTTCTTTCTGTGGCAGTTCTACTTCTACTGTGGGCGAAGTTTTCAAAGCCGCTCGAAGAGCTTCGATTTTCAGCTTGTCTGAAAATCAGTGTAGCCCTTAACGTTTTCAAGGATGAAAACGAAACCGCAAGGATGGCAAAATCATGGATGAGCCCCGCAGCATCGTGTCTCAGGTAATGTGCTTACATTTTCGCGCCCGCCTCGTTCTATTGTACGCCGGTTTTTTACTCGGGTGCTTGCAGCCTTATCAACGCCCGCCGGTAACGCAATCGCCGCAAGCGGACAGCGCGCAGGTTGCCGTTATTCCCGATACCACATCTCTTCCGGCCATCGTCCCCGAGGTAATCTCCAAAATTGATACTTCTTTTGCGGCGCCGCTTGCGACAGAAGATAAAGTCGAAGATAAAATTGTGACGCAATTCAAGGATAACCGTATCGCGGTGCAAGTGGCAATTGTTCCGCAAGAAAGCCGCCGCGCGTTGGGCGAACGCATTTTGCATGATCCCAGCACCTGGCAAGCATTGCCCGCCGCCAGCGTAAAAACCGATTCAGGAGAATACCTCGATGCGCCGTTTGCATGGTTGAACTACGAAGCCAAGAAGAAAGCGCTGCAACAGGTATTTCCACAAGATATCGAGCACGATGAGGGCTGGGTGCACATTGTGCAGCACAAAGGCGAGACGATGTGGGCGATTGCCGAGATTTTCACTGGCGAGGGCAATAAGTATCCCGAGATCGAACGGGCGAACAATCTGCCCTCGCATTCGCCGTTGAGCCGCGGACAACGAATTCGCATACCGGCGAATTTGTTGTCGAAGTCTTTGCGCGATCCTTCCTCGGCGGAATTTGTGGAGTTGCCGCAAGATACCCTGAGCGCGCCGGCAGCAATCGCGCGTGCGGCGGAGAAGCCGGTGTCGCACGATCCCGACCTGAAGTTCCGCAAGATTGGCGGAGAATGGTTCGGGGTTTATAAATTGCGGCGCGGAGAAGCGCTCTATAGCGCGGTGGTGGTGAGATTCACCGGCCGCGTCGACGCGGATGAGGTCAATCAAATCGCGCGGCAGCTTATGCGCATCAATAACATTCGCGATGAGACTGCCATACCGGCGGGCACCTCGATTCGAATTCCACTGCGTTTGATTGATGAAGCGCTGCTCACGGCGGAGGAGGAAGAAGCGCCGCTGGCGCAGGTGCGGCGCGGCCCCGGAAAGCTGCACGTGATTTTAGACGCCGGGCATGGCGGAAATGATCCCGGCACCATGGTGCGCGGCTGGCGTGAGGCTGATCTTGCCTATGATTTGATGCGCCGCTTGCAAGGCGAGCTGGAACAGCGTGGCGTTGTTGTACATTCGCTTGTGTCCAGCCGGCCGGGCCGCGCGGCGATGAGCAACGGCTATAACGATAAACGCCACAGATATGTTCTGGTCACGCCGCCTTATCTTATTGAAGACAGCCGCGTCGCCTTGAATTTGCGGATTAATTTGATCGACGCGATCTACGAACGGCTTTTGGCGCAAGGGGTTTCTCCGGCCAATATCATTTTGATCAGCATTCATCTCGATCATCTTCACCCCTCCGTCAACGGGGCGATGGTTTATTTCCCGGGCGCAAAAGAACGCACAGAGAGTTATGGCGCGTGGTGGGACGGCGTGTATGCCAG
>SZPB01000001.1 GCA_030263535.1 Cytophagia bacterium CHB2 | reverse complement strand
ACGGCTGTGCTTGTTGTTCTTGCAGCCTTCCAGCGCATCCCAGAACACCGTGCGGCCGACGGCGAAGCCAATGACGCCTTCGACTTTTGCGCCTTCACGCAGCCAGTGATTCACTTTCTCCGCGTTTTCGCCGCGTCCCAAAACAATCATGCCGACATGATTGCGGCCTTTGCTGCGCGCTTGCGCCACAATGGCCTTGTAATCTGCGGCATGTTCCAGGCCTTCCAATTTCCAGACATCCGCTTCGATGCCCGAGGCCTGCAATTCCGCAATCGCTTTCTCCATCAAGCCCGGACGAACCGTGGTGTCGAATTTCTTTTTGTCGCCGCCGAGCTTCGCTAATTGCGCTTCATTTGCCGGAACCAGAAGTTCGAACATGAATTTCCGGTTGTGGGAATGGCAATAGTCGCTCAACCGGGCCAGGCGCTCGGCCTGGCGTTTATTTGATACAGCATCGTCTTCGACATTGTAGCGCACCAGCACTTTCACAAACGTGGGATTAAATTTCTCAATATGCGCGCCGAATTGTTCGCCATATTCAAAATCAAATTCATCTTGTCCGCTTTTTTCAGCAGGCATCGCGACTTTGATGCCGTCCTTGAGTGCGTCTTTTGCGCAATCCGCGGCGAATTGTTCATCGACCAAAATCGCGGCTTTATCTTTGGGCACGCCCATCGTCAATGCTTTGCGGAAGCCGTCATATACGATTCTCTTATACGACGCGATCAGCTTGGTCTCCTCGTCAGTGGGTTGGCGGCCTTTGATGCCGAACATCTTTGCTTGAAACGAGCCGCGGTGATCGAACGGCATCACGAACAGCTTGTCTTGATAACCTAAATTTGTCAACGCCATAATGCTCTCCTCGGAGTTGGTTTGAAAGTTGTAAATCCGTTCAGTTGAAACCGCATGTGGTGCAGGTGCGTTTGTCGCATGTTTTTCCTTTAACCATAAGTCTTCCGTCGGTGTTCTTCGGCTGCTTCCAGAGTTTTGAATTTGAAGATGCCGCGTTGAACCGGCTTTGGGGGACGCAGCCCGACGAGGAATATTTCCAGCCGTCGCAGGCGGGTGATGGGATCGGCGGGCAGAAGCTTTTCCAAATGTTTTTCCGCCTCTTCGAGGCTGCGGTACTTATAAATAGGCATTATTTTCTCTTGCTCAGTTTTTCGGTCAAGAGAATAACGTCAGCTTTGTCTTTATCCCGAATCGTGCCGCGCTTCATTGAGATCAGGGTTTCGATGGTCGCCACTTTTATGGGAATGCCTTCACTCGTTATGGTTTCATGCGACAAATCTGCATACGTGAAAGCCTCGCCGATGCGATCCATGATGTCGATGTAATAATCCTCTGGTGTGCCGTAACGTACCACGGGATAGTTCACCAGATCGCTTTCGTTCAAATCGTCGATGCTATCATCATTGAAGACCGTGCGCAGTGCTTTCTTGAGCTTCTCAAGGTTTGCCGGGTCTTTTTTGACAAAAATATCCAAATCTTCGGTAACTCGTGGTATGCCATGGAGAATCACCGCCAGCCCGCCGACCAGAATATACTCGACATCGTGCTCGTGCAGCGCTTTCAAAACCGCCAGAAAACTGTCCGTTTTCATATTCATTGGCGTCAATATAGACCTCTTGGGCCTTCGAAGTCAAGATGAAATTATAGTCCGGTATTGCCATAAAAATTACTTGCTGTTTTCGCTGCCCGGCTATAGCTTGCGGGGAACAGGCGTGTCAAGGGAGGTCGCAATGAAGCTCGACGGCAAAATGGTTTTGCTTACCGGCGCCGGTCGCGGCATTGGCCAAGCCGCGGCTGTGGAATTGGCGCGCGCCGGCGCACACATTCTCGGCATCGATTTGCGCGCGGACAGCATGGAGGAAACGGCTGCAAAAACTGCGGTGCTGGGTGTTCGTTTTGAAGCGTTTGCATGTGATGTGAGTGACAGAACCGCGACCGCTGCCTTGCTCGAGACCATTGCAGAAAAATTCGGCGGTATCGATGTACTCATCAACAACGCCGGGGTTCTGCCGTGCGGCCCATTTGATGAGAGGGATTTCAGCGACTGGCAAAAAACGATTGAGATCAACCTGCTCGGGTTGATGGCGTTGACTCATGCCGCCTTGCCGTTGATGCTCCAACGCAATGATGGCCACATCGTCAATCTCGCCAGCGTCGCAGGAAAATTTGGCAGCGAAGGTTTGGCGGCCTATGCCGCCTCCAAGCATGGCGTGGTTGGGTTCAGTTCGGCGTTGCGTGCGGAATTGGCGGACCGGAATATCGGCGTGAGCTGGATTTGTCCGAGCTTCGTCAATACCGGCATGATTGACGGGGTCTCGCGCACGGCCTGGACGCCGCTGGTAACGCCGGAAATCGTGGCGCGGGCGATTCGGCGCGCGATTGAAACCAATGCCAGCGAAGTATTCTTGCCAAGATTGATGCATCTTACCGCCGGCGTCATGCCGAATTTACTGCCAAACGCCTGGCGCAAAATGTTACGCTGGACGAAGGCCTCGCAAGGCTGGCTGCACGCCAACAAGTCGTTGGGAACATCATGAACTCGCCAGTTTTGGAGTAATGAGTTTTTTGGATTGATGGCGCTCAATAATCTGCAACTTTCAATGTGCGGAACAGGCATTATGAAAAAACTCTTCTTTTCGATTATCTTTTTGGCCATTTTGAATACTACATGCCTGGCGCAGTCTGCTCTGGTGTTTCAAACCGATTTTGGTTTAAAAGACGGCGCAGTGGCGAGCATGAAGGGTGTGGCGTTCGAGGTAAGCCCAAATCTCAGGATGTTCGATCTCACACATGAAATTCCCGCCTACAACATTTGGGAAGCGGCGCTGCGGTTGAAAGAAACCGCGCGCTATTGGCCCGCCGGAACAGTTTTCGTTTCGGTTGTTGACCCCGGCGTTGGCACAGAACGCAAATCCGTTGTGCTGCAAACCAAGAGCGGGCATTATTTCGTCACACCGGACAACGGCACGCTGACGTTTGTTGCGGAGGAGTTGGGAGTTGCGGCATTGCGCCAGATCGATGAAAATGTCAATCGCTTGCCCGGCTCGCAAGATTCCTATACCTTTCATGGCCGCGATATTTACGCGTATACCGGCGCGCGCCTGGCTGCGGGTGTAATTCCTTTCGAACAAACCGGGCCATTGCTCGAACCGCGAGTCGTGGCAATTCCCCATCAAAAAGCAAAAATAGAGAATGGCGCCGCGCTCGGCACGATTCCGATTCTTGATGTGCAGTACGGCAATATTTGGACGAACATCGATCAAGCGACATTCAAAGAATTAGATATTGCGCTCGGCGCGCTGTGTGTGGTGCAAATCAGCCATAACGGCCGTGTTGTATTTGACGGCAAAATGCCCTATGCCCGTACATTTGGCGATGTGCCTGTGGGCCAGCCGTTGCTTTATCTCAATAGTGAGTTACATGTCGCGCTCGCGATCAATCAGGAAAGCTTTGCGCAAGTTCACCAAATTGGCTCGGGTCCGGAGTGGCGCATGAAGATTGCAAAAGACAAATGAGGTTTTGCTGCGGCATTTGCTTGAACAAATTACGTTAAGAGATTATTGCATGTCAGCATCAAAAGAAACCAGAAAAGTTCATTCTCCGCCAAGAACACGACCTTAGAGTTTATCTGAGAAATAACACAAGTACTGAAGCCCTCACTTGCTGTACGAGTGCAAGAAAATTGGGGACGAACCTTGACCGACGACCGGTATCCCTACCTGTAAATTCCTTTATACATGCCAAGCCGTTTTGAGCGGCGAGTTACCCAGGCCAAATCAAGAAATTTTTTGTTTGTGAAGAAAAGCCTTTGCTTTTTCCGCAAAGATGTTACTCTTTATAATTACCAATGATCATCAATTTATTTTTGTCAAATGAACTGGCGAAGGCGGGCTGATATGGGTAGATTTTTCAGCCGCTATTTGCGCGAAACCTTGGAAATTCGATAACTGTTATTCAATTGCATTTGTACCTAGCTCGGGAATTTTTGAAGATTATGACGACGCAAGGATTGTACATTCAGCTTCTCAGCATACATGGTTTGGTGCGCGGACAGAATCTTGAAATGGGGCGAAATGCCGACACCGGTGGGCAAATAAAGTATGTGATCGAGTTGGCGCGGTCACTAGGCGCTCAAGCGGGTGTGGAAAAAGTCGATGTGTTCACGCGCTTGATTCGTGATAAAGCCTACGCCTCTGATTACAGTCAGCCGATCGAGCCGCTCAGCGAGAATGTTCGCATCGTGCGCATCCCTTGCGGCGGTGGGAAGTACATTCGCAAAGAATTACTTTGGCCGCATCTCGACGAATTCGTGGACAAGACGCTGCAATTTTTCAAGCAGCAAGGTCGCCTGCCGGACGTGGTGCACGGCCATTATGCCGACGCCGGTTTGGTCGCGCTCGAATTGGCAAATTTTTTTGATGTGCCGTTCGTGTTCACCGGGCATTCGCTAGGGCGCAGCAAGAGGGAACGCCTTGCCGCTTCCGGAGCGACGCCGGAGGAGATGAATAAAAAATACCGCATTGATCAACGCATTGCGGCGGAAGAAAAGATTGTCGCGCATGCCGATTTGATCGTGACGAGCACACAGCAGGAAGCTGAAATGCAATATGGGGTATACGAGGCCGGCGCATCAGCCCGTTACAGCGTGATCCCGCCCGGATTGGACAACGCCCGATTTTATCCCTACTATGAAACCTCCGTCGGCTTGCTTGAGAAAAGCGATCAGGAAAAACAGGCGCACTTTTTTGTGCGCAAAGAACTCGAACGTTTTCTCGGGCATCCCGACAAGCCGCTGATTCTGGCGCTGTCACGGCCGGTGCGCAAAAAAAACATACCGGCGTTGATCCTGGCATACGGCACGGATAAAGAGCTGCAAGCCATCGCCAATCTTGCGATTTTTGCCGGCATTCGCAAAGACATTGCCGCCATGGATGACAATGAACGCGAAGTTTTGACCGAGCTTCTGCTTCTGATGGATAAATTTGATCTCTACGGCAAACTCGCCATTCCCAAACAGCATGATTTCGAATATGAGGTGCCCGAGCTGTATCGCCTGGCGGCGCGCTTGCAAGGCGTATTTGTCAATCCGGCGCTGATGGAGCCTTTCGGACTCACGCTGATTGAAGCTGCAGCAAGCGGACTCCCGGTTGTCGCGACGAACGACGGCGGGCCGCGCGAGATGGTGCAGAATTGTAACAACGGCATTCTGGTTGATGTTAACCAGCCCGAAGACATCAGCGCAGCCATCAAAAAAGTCCTGGTTGATCGCGATTTGTGGAAAAGCTATTCGATCAACGGCATCGAAGGCGTGCGCCGGCATTATTCCTGGGAAGCGCATTGCACAACCTACCTTGACGAACTGCACAAATTATTTTGGAGTGAAAAATCATCTAACGACTCTAGAGATGCGGCGGCCGCGGATGCCACTGTGATCGGCAAGCGCCTGACCAAACTCGATCGTCTGTTTGTGACCGACATCGACGACACATTAATCGGCGATGATGAAGCGCTTGCACGCTTGAGCGAAATTTTGGGGCAATACCGCCAGACGATCGCATTCGGCGTGGCCACAGGCCGCACGATTACGTCCGCGCAACACATACTCAACGCTCACCATGTGCCGGCGCCGGACTTTATCATTTCCTCGGTCGGCGCGGAAATTTATTATGGCCCCAACCTGCTGCCCGATCACGGCTGGCACACGCATATCTCACGCAGTTGGGAGCGCGAGAAAATTCAAAAGCTGCTGGAGAATTTTGACTTTCTGCAATTGCAGGAGCCTGATACGCAGCGCGAATTCAAATTGAGTTACTATATCGACGAAAACCCCGAGAATATTCTTGAAATTTATGATCTCCTCGGCCGCAATCGTTTGCGCGCGAATCTGATTCACTCCTCGGGGCGCTTTCTCGATATTTTGCCGTTTCGCGCTTCCAAGGGCAAGGCGGTGCGCTATCTTTGTTACAAATGGAGCATTGCTCTGAATCATGTGTTGGTTGCCGGTGATTCCGGCAATGACGCTGAAATGCTGCGCGGCGAGATGCTGGGCGTCGTTGTGGGTAACCATAGCGCCGAGTTGGAAAAAATTCGCGGGTTGAAGCATATCTATTTTTCTCCGCATAATCATGCCGCCGGTATTTTGGATGGTCTTGAGCATTATCAGTTTTTGAAAGGAGGCGAACATGCGTAAACTGCTCACGGAGCTTGTTGCTGAAAATGAGATTCAAGATTTTCGCATGTTTCTTTATGAAATTTCCCGGCAACCCAACCGGTTTTTGTTGCGCAACGATATTCTTTTAGAGTTTGAAAAATTTTGTCATAACAACAACAAGCCGGAGTTGTTGCACGGCAGCACGATTTACAAGCTGTTGTATCGCACACCGGAGTTGACGCTAAGCGATGGCGCTGTCATTCTTTTGCATCGCTATCGCATGGCGCGTTATCGCATTTACGAAATCGGCTTGCATGGCGAGGGCGTTGAAGTGCTTTCGACTGCCGAATTGCTCGACCGGCGCGATAAATCCGTGCCTCCCGAGCATAGCGATTTTGCCGGCAAGCCGCGTTTGAACTTTTTGCCGTTTTATGATTATGGCCCTTCCATCTCTGATGTCAAACAAGTCGGGCGCGGCATTGACTTTCTGAATAAATACATGTCGAGCGGCCTGTTTCAAGATCCCGAAAAGTGGAATGCGCATTTGTTCGAATTTCTCAAGATTCATCATCTCGGCGACCAGCAGCTTCTCATCAATGGCGAGGCGGTGCAAAATTACAAAACATTGATGAACGATATGCAGGTGGTAACCGATTATTTGTCGGGCATCGCGCCTGAAACGTCTTTTAATGAAGTCGCCGGCTACCTGCGCCGGCATGGCTTCGAACCGGGATGGGGCAACACGGTTGGACGCATTCTGGAATCCATGAGTTTGCTGCTGGAATTGTTTCAAGCGCCCGACACCTCCAATTTGGAGAAATTCATTTCGCGCATCCCGATGATTTCCAAAATCGCGATTATTTCGCCGCATGGCTGGTTCGGGCAGGAGAATGTCCTGGGCCGGCCGGATACCGGCGGCCAGGTGGTTTATATTTTGGATCAAGTGCGCGCTTTGGAAAAAACATTGCGCGGGCGCTTGCAGGAATACGGCCTGATGGCCTCGCCTAAAATCATCGTCGTTACGCGTCTGATTCCGGATCATCAAGGCACAACGAGCAACGTGCGTCTGGAGAAAATTCATGACACGGAAAATTCCTGGATTTTGCGCATACCCTTGCACGATCGTCACGGCAACGTGATTCCGCATTGGATCTCACGCTTCGAGATGTGGCCCTATTTGCATCGCTACGCTCAGGAGGTCAAGCAGGCGCTGCTGAGTGAATTCAACGGACGCCCCGACTTGATTATCGGCAATTATTCCGACGGCAATCTCGTGGCAACCTTGTTGTCGGAGCAGTTGGATGTGATTCAATGTAACATTGCGCACGCGCTGGAAAAAACGAAATACCTCTTTTCCGATCTCCGCTGGCACGATTTTGAGAATGATTATCATTTTTCGCTGCAATTTGTCGCAGACCTGATTGCCATGAATATGGCGGATTTTATCATTACCAGCACGTTTCAGGAAATTGCCGGCACGGAAGATCGCCGCGGGCAATATGAATCCTATCAATTTTTTACCATGCCGGGCCTGCTGCAGGTGGAGAACGGCATTAATCTCTTTCATCCCAAGTTCAATGTGATCCCGCCGGGCGTCGATGAAAATATTTTCTTCTCATACAAAGAGCAACGCCGCCGATTGACCAATCAACGACTGCGGTTGGAACACTTGTTGTTCGAGGCCGAGGGCGAGTCGATTGTCGGATCGTTGCACGACAAACAAAAGCCGCCGATTTTCACCATGGCGCGCCTGGATCGCGTGAAGAATCTAACGACGCTGGTGGAGAGTTTCGGTAAGAACCCGGCGCTGCAAGAAAAATGTAACCTCATTGTGATCGCCGGCAAGGTCGATCCACAGCATAGCAACGACGCGGAAGAGATTGCTGAAATCCATCGCATGCACGCCCTGATACAGGACTATCAGTTGCACGGAAAAATCCGCTGGCTGGGAATTCATTTGCAGAAGGAAGACACCGGTTCCGCATATCGCGTCATTGCGGATTATCGCGGCGTGTTCGTGCAGCCGGCGCGCTTTGAAGCCTTCGGCCTTACGGTATTGGAAGCGATGGCAAGCGGATTGCCGGTTTTTGCCACCCACTTCGGCGGGCCATCGGAAATCATTGTGGATAAAAAGAGCGGCTTTCTCATCAACCCGACGGTTCCGGAGCTTATCTCTGGCGCTTTGCTGGAATTCATAAGCCAATGTGAACGCGATCCGGAGGTTTGGGATCGTGTATCTGCGCAAGCGATGCAACGCGTACAGGAACGGTTCACCTGGAAACTCTATAGCAACAAATTGCTCGATCTCACCGCGCTCTACGGTTTCTGGCGTTACTCGGTGTCCAATGTCGGCAAGCGCGAGCTTTCACAATATTGCCATCTGCTGTATGAGCTTCTCTTCCGCGCGCGCGCGCAAAATATGGGTATTTAGTTTGGGTAGATTGCCATAAGGATATTCATGTCGATTTGGTCCTCGCTTCGCGCGTTTCGTGACAAGCTTCAACCTCCCCCTTCACGCAACGAATTACCGGTTAGTTTCCGCGAACGCTTTAAAGCGCTTGGTAATTTGCCGCAGCTTTTTCAGCTCATCTGGCAAACAAGCCCGGCATTGACGAGCGCGAGCCTGTTGTTGCGCATCGTGCGCGCCGCGGTGCCGCTGGCAACGCTATATGTCGGCAAGTTGATCATCGATGAAGTCGTGCTTTTGACCCAGCTTGCCGCCCCGCGTGACTTGACCTATCTCTGGCAACTCGTGGCCACCGAGTTCGGCATTATCTTCTTTTCGGATATTTTGAATCGCGCTTTGGCGCTGGTGGATAGCATGCTCGGAGATCTGTTTTCGAATCAAATCTCCGTGCGCTTAATGCGCCATGCTGCGGCTCTCGATTTGGATTATTTCGAAGATGCCAGTTTTTATGACAAGCTTGAGCGCGCGCGCCGCCAAACCTCCGGGCGCATGACGCTCATGGCGCAAGTGCTCGAACAAGTGCAAGATGTGATAACCATGATGTTTTTATCCATTGGGCTGGTGGCATTCAATCCCTGGCTGATTTTATTGCTGATGGTGACGCTTATTCCCTCGCTGCTCGGCGAGTCGCATTTCAATGCACGCAGTTATTCGCTGATGTATAATTGGACGCCGGAACGCCGCCAGCTTGATTATTTGCGCTATACTGGCGCGAGTGATGAAACGGCAAAGGAAGTTAAGATCTTCGGCTTGTCGGCGTTCTTGACGGAGCGCTATCGGGACTTGGCGGACCGTTATTATCGCGCGAATCGCGCTTTGTCAATACGACGGGCAAGTTGGGGCACGGTGCTCGCCATGATTGCGAGCATCGGATATTATGCCGCGTACGTCGTGATCATCCTGCGCACGGTCAGCGGCCAGTTGTCGCTGGGTGACATGACTTTCTTGGCGGGATCGTTTTCCCGGTTGCGCGGGTTGCTGCAAAATCTGATTCAACGCTTTTCAAACGTTGCGGAAGGCGCTCTCTATCTCCGCGATCTTTTCGATTTTTTTGCCCTCCGGCCGCGCATTGTTTCTGCGCCGCGCACGCGAACCTTTCCGCGGCCGATTCGGCGCGGGTTTACGTTCGAAAATGTCGGCTTCAAGTATCCCAACTCCGAGCGCTGGGCAAACCGCCATCTCTCCTTCACCTTGCCAGCGGGGGAGAAGCTCGCGCTTGTGGGCGAAAATGGCGCAGGCAAAACGACTTTGGCAAAATTATTCGCACGGCTTTACGATCCCACCGAAGGCCGCATTCTGCTAGATGGCTACGATTTGCGTGAGTATTCTTTGGAAGAACTGCGCTACGATATTGGCGTCATTTTTCAAGATTTCGTGCATTATCATTTCACTGCGGCGGAAAACATCGCCATTGGACGCATCGAGGCGCTGAATGACACGCCGCGTATCGAACGCGCCGCGGCACGCAGCCTCGCGAATACCGTCATTGAAAAATTACCGAACGGGTATGCTCAAATCGTGGGAAAGCGTTTCGAAACTGGCGTGGAGCTTTCCGGCGGGGAATGGCAGAAAATGGCGCTGGCGCGTGCCTACATGCGCGAGGCGCAGTTGTTGATTTTGGATGAACCCACGGCCTCACTCGACGCCCGCGCCGAGTACGAAGTTTTTCAACGCTTCGCCGATCTGACCAGGGGCAAGTCGGCCGTGCTGATTTCACACCGGTTTTCGACCGTGCGCATGGCGGACCGCATCCTGGTGCTGGGCAATGGCGAAATGCTGGAACTGGGCACACACGAAGAGTTACTTGCCCGGAACGGCCGCTACGCCGAGCTTTTTCATCTGCAAGCTTCCGGATATCGATAAAGCCAAACTGCCAACCGGACATACGCCCAAGGCGTCAAGAATGTATGTGTTTTCGGTTTGTTATCGAGCGCTCGTTTCGGCAAAAGCGATGATTGTGAAATATATTTCTCAGCATCATTTCATGATACTGGTATATAGCCGGAGTTCCACGATTGTGTGCGCCGCCGCAGACAAATGCGTTGGGCCGGTTTTCACATTTAGGAGCAGCCTAGGAGATTGGTGATGAGTTACCGCATTTTTGTTACAGGTTCCGGCATTGCCGAGCAAGCGCGGCAATTGCTCATTCGGGAACAGTGTGTCGTCGAAACCGGTGATCCCAAGGACACACCGGCCGATCTTGTCCGGAAACTCAAGGACTTTAATCCGGACGGCCTCATTGTACGGCAAGGAAAGATCACGGCTGAAGTGCAGAACGCGGCGCCGCAACTGAAGGTGATCTGCAAACACGGCGTCGGCATGGATAATATTGATTGTGTAAATGCCGCCCAGCGCGGCATTCCCGTGATGTTTACGCCGTTTGCCAATTTCGAATCCGCAGCGGAGCACACGCTTGCATTGCTGCTCTCGCTTGCACGCCGTATTTCTCAGGAGGATAAACGTATTCGCAGCGGCGTTTTTGACAAGAAGAAGTATGACGGCCTGGAGCTTTTCGAAAAAACGCTGGGCATTATCGGGTTTGGCAAAATCGGCCGGCGGTTCGCTGAATTGGTTGCTCCGTTCAAAATAAACGTGCTGGTGTATCACCCCTCGAACACTGAAGAATCGCTGCCCGCCCATATTGCAAAAGTGAAGCATGCGGCGGATCTATTGTCTCGGGCAGACATTATCAGCTTGCATTGTCCGCTCACGCCGGAAACCAAAGGGATGATCAATAAACAAACGATTGCCTCGATGAAGAAAGACGTTTATATCATCAACACGGCGCGTGGCGGCCTGGTGAATGAAAACGATTTAGTGCAGGCGTTGCAAGAAGGTCGGATTGCCGGCGCGGCTTTGGATGTGTTCGAAGAAGAGCCGCCTCCGGCGAGTCATCCGCTTTTCACGCTGGAGAATGTCATCTTTACAACGCATGTGGCGGGAATGTCTGACAATTCCGTGAAGAATATGGGCATTGAATCTGCAAAAAATGTTCTTGCCGTTTTGAAGGGCGAGAAGTTGAATCGCGAGGCTTTGTGGAATCCGGAAACGAAGTGAAGTTTTGCAAATTAAGGTGACAGTACACCCCAATAACAACAAGCCTAAATGATCTTCGCCCACTTAAATGAAATCCCACAGAAACAGCTTTTGTCTGTGGGATTTCTATTTTTGTGGGCAAAGCTTTTTGCAGCGATTCGATTTCAAAGCATTTAAAACTTTCTTTGTTTGATCAGCTCTTCTTCCATATGCGCCTGTCGAATGTATTGCGCCAGGATGTGCATCAGCGATTGGTGCACATCTTCGATGATCCCGTAATTGCCCGCCTCGACATGCAGATTGACATCGGCAATTTTAGCAGACCTGCCGCCGGAGAAGCCCGTCATGGAAATCACCAGGATGCCGTTGTCTTTTGCCCACTGCGCAGCGCGCACAATATTCTCGGAATCGCCGGAAGAGCTGATCGTGATCAACGCATCACCCGGCTTCGCGAGCGTGCGAAGCTGATAAGCAAAAATTTCGTCATAGGAAATATCATTCCCGATGGCGGTAATCATCTCAATCGTCGAACTGAGTGAAACAATGCGCGGTGTAAGTGTCGTATCCGTGCGCACCAGCTTGCAGTGATCACACACCAAATGATTCGCAATGGCCGCCGACCCGCCGTTGCCACAGGAGTAAACCATGCCACCGTTAGAGTAAACCTTCGTTAGAATCGCTGCTGCTTGAGCGAGTTTTTTTAGATTAACGGTTGCCGCGGCCTCGCGTGTTCGGGCAAAGTATTCCTCGGCATAGCTGCCGGCATCGGAAAATTTTTGAACTGGAAACGTCATGATTGTCCTTTCAATTCGCGCTCGCAATGCCTTTTCTCACCGCCGTCACTTCTTCCTGTGCCCGGGCCATGAGAAAACGATCGTCGCTTTGGAGTGAAGTAAGCTGAAAGCCCTCTTTGATCATTTTGACCGCCACGTCGGTCGAGTTGGTGTGAATACCGGCCGGTATGCCGTGACGCTTTGCGGCGGCAAGGATCAGTTGTCGCGCTTCAACCACGGCGGGATCGCTTTGGCCTTTGCGCGGCTCGCTGCCCAATGCCATGGCCAGATCAGACGGCCCGATGTAGATTGCGCTGATGCCCGGAACCTCGAGAATGGCGTCGAGATTTTTGATGGCCTCGCGCGTTTCGATCTGCGGAATGACCAACGTTTCATCATTCGCAAAATGGTGATAATCGCCGCCGCCGTGCGTGCTTCCTCCGCCATAATATTTTGCCCGGATCGGCCCGAAGCTGCGAAAACCCGTAGGCGGATATTTGCATGCGCGCACCAATGCTTGCGCATCCTCGGGCGTGTTGATCATCGGGCAGATGACGCCATACGAGCCGGCGTCGAGAACTTTCATCAAAAAACCGGGATCGTTCCACGGCACGCGCGTCAGCGGAATGACGGCCGTGGTGGAGATGGCTTGCAGCATGGTGGTTGCCACTTGATAATCGACGAGTCCGTGCTGCATGTCGATGGTAATCGAATCGAAACCCTGATGAGCCATAATCTCGGCGGAAAATGAGCTGGGGATCGAACACCATCCGTTGAGCACCGCGCCACCGCTCGCCCAGATTTCTTTGATCGTGTTTTTTCGCATCACAAATTCCTTTGCTGGATAAATCAGTATTAAAACGAAAATTTGTCAAATATAAACGGTGAAAGTGAAATATCAAAGGTCGCAATCTTTTTCTCTTCAAAATTATGAGGTAATCCAACAGAGTTTGCGCACGCCTGGAATGTCATTCTGTAAGAATCTTGTGCAGTATGGAGAAAACTGCAAAAAGCGCTGTCTAGCTCATCGCTTCACAGGATTCCTTCAAATGACGGGGCGAAAAAGTTTGGCAAAGCCTCGAACTTAACGTTGCGGTACTATTCGAGCCTGATTAATCGGCGATTGGTATCTCATTCTCATCCAGCCCGGCAATCGCAGCGCGACCCATGGCTAATACGGCCTCAGCAGAGCTGCCGCCGAGGTGCGGCGTGGCCAGAAAATTGGGCAAGCGCAACAACTCCAAATCTGAGGGAGGTTCCGTGGCGAAGACATCAAAACCCGCGGCAGCTAGCTGGCCTTCGATGAGCATTTGCTTCAATGCCGTTTCATCGACGATGCCGCCGCGCGCGGTATTGATCAAAACAGCTTCCGGTTTCATCAATGCCAATCGTTCGGCGGAGAGCATATTGCGCGTGCTGCCGTCCAGCGGCACATGCAGCGTCACAATTTCAGAGCGGCGCAACAATTCTTCCAAACCCACCGGTTCAACCTGGTTTGCGGCATAAAATTCCGGGAAGTCTAAAATATCATGCGCCAACACCTGGCAGTTGAATGCGCGCAAAAGCAGCGTCAAATCCTTGCCGACATGGCCGCATCCGATGATGCCAACTGTTCTCCCGGTGAGTTGTTTGCCCTGGCGATTTTTCCAAATGCCGTCGCGGATTTCTTGGTTGGTGAGCGGAACATGGCGTAAAAGCGCAATCATAAAAGCGATCGCCAACTCGGCTACCGAGCGTTTGTTGACGCCGCCGGTCCAACCCAAGCGGATTCCTCGCCGCGCCATGGCCTGCTTGTCCAGCATGTCGGTGCCCACGCCGTATTTGCTGATGACTTCCAGCTCCGGCAAAGCCGCGAGTATGGATTCGTCGATCCGCTCCAGCGCTGTGATCAATTTGCGGCGGCCTTGCGCGAATGCAATCAGCTCGTTGCCGTGCAACGACAAGCCTTCGTCATTAAAGCGAACATTGGAGTAACGTTGCAACAATTCGGCGCGCAAAATAGGATGTTGTGAAAAAGAACGGGAGGTTACCGCGATCGGCGTGTTGTTCTTCATGCAAATTCTTTCTACTTGCCTTACTGTTTGACTGCTTGTTTTTGTTTGAAGATCTCATCCGCCTCGTAAATTCCGAAGACCAGGCGCATGGTTTCATAGGCATCTCTCGAAGTGCCGTAGCGCACCGGCTCGCCGGTGCGAATGCATTTGACAAATTCTTCCAGCTCCAGTTGCCAGGAGGGATCGGTGTTGCAGAACGTTGCCTCTTCCGGCGGATTGCCGATGGCGTAACCCTGGTGCTTGCGGCCTTGAATAATCCACTCGTCGCGATAGCTGCGGCTGGAGGAGGGCATGCCGTCGACAATGACATAACCATCTTCCATGAAGATTTCAAGGGTAAAACGGTGCTTCCATTGCGTGAACGAGCTGTGCAGCATCGCGATGCGGCCCTCGTCATTGCGCAGCAAAGCAAAGGCATTGTCCTCAAAAGGGAAGTCCCAATAGGCCGTGGTACACATGCTCTTGATTTCCGAAAATTCGCCGCAAAAGTGGCGAAACAAATCCAGCATGTGAATGCCCTGATCGAACAAAATGCCGCCGCCGGCCAACGCCGGATCGAGCCGCCATTCATTGGCGTTGCCGGAGCCTTGCGCTTTGCCATAAACCCCGCGCATCCAAAGAATCCTGCCGTATTTGCCGCTGGCAACGATCTTCTTGGCCTCCATGATGCCGAAGTGATAGCGGTGATTGAATCCCACTTTCAACACCAAACCGGGATTGCGTTTTTCGGCTTCGATGATTCGCTCAATGTCCGCCATGCTGCGGCCCGGCGGTTTCTCACAAAACACATGCTTGCCGGCGTCCAACGCAGCGATCACCACCTCGGGAATGAAACGGTTGGGGGTGCACACGAATACCGCATCAACGCCCGAGTTGATCACCGCCTCGTAGTTCGGAAGAATTTGCATGTCTTCGAATCCCTTTACCGGTGGATGCGGATCGGTGCCAGATACCAGGATGGTGTTGTCATTCTCCCGCACCGTCTTGGCGCGAATGCCGCCCATTTTACCAAGCCCGACGACGCCTATTTTCAGTTTTTCCTTCATGCGATGTTTGCCTTATGATGATGTTCGAGATGTTGTCGCATTATTTTGATGAAAACGAATAGTGAATGCGCAAGCCTTTTGTCTTGGCCATGAATGCTGAGCGTTTTGTTAGTTTGACCTCTCAAAAAATGCCGCAAATGCAATCATGACAGCCAGGATTTACAGTAGTCAGAAGCGCGTCTTCAGATTGTGATCAAACAACGATGTAACGGCTATCTGTACACGCAGATACCGCCGTTCGCGTCTCGCCCGCACGGCATTTAGCCGCATAAAGTTTAGGTTCGGAAGCAAGCGCGGCAGTAAATTTTCCAGCTTCAACAACACTCTGATGAGAATATTTGCAGAAACAGGTGTCAAAATGAGTATCGGGGGCATTTCTGGAACGAAGTTTTTGATGTTGACTTCCTGCAAAATTTTGATAGATTTCAAAGTTAAAGATTTGATGGGTTATAAACAGTAAAGCTTTTTGCTTGCTGTTTTCCTGCCTGCCTGAAAGCATGATGGCTCCACATCTTTGCGCGTGATTAGCGATATCAGAACCTGAGTTGTTTTTGAAATACGACTTGACCTGTCATTCTATGTGATTCTTTGGGAGCACAAGGAGCGCGGCTTGAACGAGCACAAACGCCTCATTTGACTGCTTGGGTGCCATCATCGATTCTCCCTCTCCCATGTGATATTTTTGATCTGATCCTCTCATGTGACAACTTCTTGAAATCCGGGTTGTATTTGAAGTATGAGGGCTTCTCACACTCTCTTGTTTGCCGGCCGCAGTGTTCCCGTTTGTTCTGAAATTGCACCGGTCTGTAAACAATGGGATGATTTTGCCGCGTTGCCACAAAAATGCTTACGCCGGAATGCGTCGCAAAGAAACGAACCGTCATCTTGCGCGCATTTAGAGCTGCGCATAAATGAAGAAAATATTCGCGAAAGGGCATTTGAGAAAACACTATTCACCAATCAATCCGAAATCCTAAGAAATGATCGGCAAAACCATTTCTCATTACAGGCTTCTTGAGAAATTGGGCCAGGGCGGCATGGGTGTTATCTACAAAGCCGAAGACACCAAGCTCAAGCGTCTCGTCGCCCTCAAATTTCTCCCTCCGGATTTGACCCTCGACGAAGAGGCCAAAGAGCGCTTTGTCAACGAAGCGCAGGCGGCTTCGGCGCTTGATCATCCCAACCTCTGCACCATCTACGAAATTGACGAAGATGAAGAGGGGCGGATGTTCATTGCCATGGCCTATTACGAGGGCGAGACGCTGCAGAAGAAAGTAGCAAGTGGCAAGTTGCAAGTAGCCGATGCAATTGAGATCGCTATTCAAATTGCGCAGGGATTGGCCAAGGCCCACGAGCACGGAATCATTCATCGTGACATCAAGCCGGCGAATGTGATGATCACCAACGACAGCGTGGCAAAGATTTTGGATTTTGGCCTTGCCAAGCTCAGCGGGCAAACGCGGCTCACTAAAATCGGCACGACGGTCGGCACGGTGGCGTATATGTCGCCCGAACAGAGCCGTGGGGAAAATGTGGATCATCGCACGGATATTTGGGCGTTGGGAGTTGTTATTTACGAAATGCTCACCGCCCGGCTGCCGTTTCGAGGTGAGTACGAACAGGCGGTGATTTATTCCATTTTCAATGAAGAGCCGGAGCCGGTGACCGGTTTGCGAGCCGACCTTTCCTCGGATTTTGACGAGGTGATTCGTAAAGCGCTGGCCAAAGATGCAAACCAGCGCTATGCCGCCGTGATCGACTTTCTCAGCGACTTGGAAAATTTGAAAGCGGGAATCGGAATCGCCACCGTGCCCGGCCGCGCCCCTCGAGCAGAAACAGAGGAAAATTCCATTGCGGTCATCGACTTTACCAATATTGCCGGAGATGCCACGATTGATTGGTTGTCCGGAGGCATCGCCGAGACGGTGACCGTCGATCTTAAAAAGATTTCGGCGCTCAAAGTGGTGAACCGTGAGAAAGTTTTGAATGTATTGGCAAAGCATGCGGGGAAGATGCCAGCCGAGCAACAATCCATTGCCATCGGCAAGGCTTTGGGCGTGCGCTGGATGATCTCGGGCGGCTATCAAAAAGCCGGCAATGCGATTCGTCTCACGGCGCATTTCACGGAAATAGCCTCCGGTGAAGTGGTTGGCTCGGTGAAGGCCGATGGCACGATGGAGGAAATTTTCAAACTGCAAGATCAGCTCATCCTCAGCCTGATGGAGGCCTTGCAGCTTAAAATCTCAAGCTCGGAGATTAGAAAGATCGAGAAGCCTGAGGCCATGGCGGTTGAGGCTTATGAATATTACGCCAAGGGCCGCCAACTGTTCAATCAATTCGGTAAAGCCGGTTTCGAGCAGGCGGAAAAATTTTACGAAAAAGCCATTGAGCTTGATGACAAATATGCCTTGCCTTATTCCGGTTTAGGCAGGATTTATATCTTCAAATTCATCGCCCAAACCGACTCGCGCGATTTGGACATTGGCATATCCTACCTGCAAAAGGCGCTGCAGCTCGACCCTGACTTTGGCGAACCCTATCCCTGGCTGTGCTATGCCTACACGCGCCAGCAGCGTTTCGAGGAGGCCATCCAGATTGGACGGCGTGCGATTAAATTGGAGCCGGACAATCCCATGGCGCATTATTTTCTGGGCGCGGCATATACTGTTCAGGCTGCCATGGCTTACAAAACCAAATCTTATCTCGAGGCGATTCGGCATTTAAAGAGAAATATCGAGCTGCAGCCGTATTATCAACCGCCGCACATGATTCTTGGCTGGATTTATATGTTCCATGGCCAATATCCGGAGGCGCGAGAGTATTTGGAGAAGGCGGTGGCCATCGAAGAATCTGAAAAATTTGAGGGTATAAAATTTATCGGAGCGTTGACTTTGCTGGGCAATCTCTATTTTCGCCAAAATCAGCTTGACATTGCCTGGGATTGGTATCAGCGCTCGCTGCAGCGACTCGAAAAGTCCGATCATGTATATCGAGAGACGCTGATGGCTTTGACCTATTGCGGTTTGGGGAATATCCATTTTGGCCGTGGTCTTTATGGCGATGCCTTGGTTGAATACAGACGCGCCTGTGAGCATATCACAAAACACCCCAAGGCCCTCGGCGCCGGTTACATTCTTGTGAAAGCACGCGTGGGGTTGGCAAAAGCTTTTCATCAGCTTGAAATGAGCCGCGAGGCGAAACAGCAATTTGAAGAGGCTTTGCCACTTTTCCAGAACAAGCAGGGATTCGATTTCAGTTGGATGACGGAAGTCTGTGAAGCCCAAGCATGGTATGACATCGCGAGCTATCATGCTTTGGCCCAGCATCACAAAGAGGCGCTCGATGCTTTGCGAAAGGCCGTGCAGTGCGGTTGGAGCGATCTGCCTTTTCTGGAGGCGGGCGAAAGCTTCCGCACGCTTCGAGATGACGCGCCGTTCAGGAAAATTGTTCAAACTTTAATGAAGCGAAAGCCGCTGCCGTGAGTAATTCTTTCTTGTTCCCGATGCGGACAGGCCGCAAGTAAATATCACCACCAAGACACGAAGACACCAAGTTTTTTTCTTTGTGTCTTGGAGTCTTGGTGGTCATAAAGTCTTTGCTTTCTTAAAAACGATTGAAATTGTAACAGATTAACATGTATAAGGAGACAAACCCATGAACTTGATCGTCGGAGCAACCGGGCTTTTAGGTGGAGAGATTTGCCGCAAATTGCGCGCTGCGAACAAACCCGTTCGCGCGCTGGTGCGACCTACTGCCGATAAAGCCAAAGTTGAAAATCTCAAAACGCTGGGCGTGGAATTGGTTTCGGGCGACCTCAAAGATCGTGCTTCGTTGGACCGGGCTTGCCAGGGTGTTCGCGCGGTGATCTCATCCGCCAATTCCGTCCTTTCTCGACAAGCCGGAGATAGCATACAAACCGTTGACCTGGAAGGCCAAAAGAATCTCATCGATGCCGCAAGCGCAGCCGGTGTTGGCCATTTTATTTTTGTCTCGCTTTCCAGCAATCTCGATATCGACTGCCCTCTGACGCGCGCCAAGAGAGCAGTTGAAGAACACCTCAAGCAGAGCGGGCTTGGCTTCACCATTTTGCGGCCGGCAGCTTTCATGGAAATCTGGCTGAGTCCCGCGGTGGGATTTGATTTCCCCAATGCCAAGGCCAGAGTGTTTGGCTCGGGTGAAGGCAAGATCAGTTTTATTTCTTTTCCCGACGCGGCGCAATTTGCCGCGTTTGCTTTGGATCACTCCAAAGCTAAAAATGCCACGATCGAGCTTGGCGGACCGGAAGCGCTGAGCCATTTGGAAGTCATCGCCGTCTTTGAAGAGTTGATCGGCCGCAAATTTGAAATCGAAAAGGTGCCCGAAGAAGCTTTGTGGGCGCAAAAACAGGCGAGTACTGATCCGCTGCAAGAATCTTTTGCCGCTTTGATGCTGGGTATGGCAAAAGGCGATGCCATCGATATGCGGGAAACGCTGCGGAGGCTTCCGGTGCAGCTTTGTTCGGTGAGAGATTATGCGAGACGCGTGGCCGCGGTGTAGTGGTTATGAGTAAAGGTAATCATTTTTTTATTAAAGGTTGAGGCGAAGGCCGCAGCGGCTTGGACCGCAACGCATGGATTTCAGGATTTTATAATGGGCAGGGCGCGAATTCGGATTCGTGCGTCATCGAACACAACCACGCATCCAGTTGAAAGATCATCATCCAACTGAGGAAGATGGGCAAGCAAGAGTTTTAATTGAGAGGTTGGACGCTTATCAGTTTGTCGAAATAAAATAAAAGAGGGTTTGGGTGATTCTCGAAAAGCCAAAAGCGCGCCAAAGTCGGTGTCTCCGGAAATCAGAATCCGGTCTTGCTGCGCAGCCAACTCAAAAATTGGCGGATCGGGTGACGCTGCCATTCCGAGATCGCGAACATGTACGGCATCATGCCCGTTTGCGGTCAAGCCATGCGCAACAACTGGAGACACGGCATTATCGACAAGAAATCTCACGCCATCTCCATCACTGGTATTTGGCGTTCGCGCACGGCTTGTGCGGCAAATAACAACGCTTCATGGATGTCTTCCGGTTCAAGATCTGGTAAGGCGGCTAAAATTTCATCCTCGACCATACGGTTGGCGACCATACCAACAACGGTTGCAACAGGTATGCGCAGACCGCGAATGCAAGGTACGCCACCCATTTGATCGTAGCGAACCGTGATACGATTGAATTTCATTTTTGCTCCTATGCGTTGATTTAAAAGTAGAGAACTTTTTCTTAAGATTCAAGTACCGCACTAAAAAAGATGGAAAGACCATGATCGGCCATACCATTTCCCACTACAAAATCCTCGCCAAGCTCGGCGAAGGCGGCATGGGCATCGTCTACAAAGCCGAGGACACGAAGCTCGAACGCCTGGTTGCGATCAAGTCTCTTCCGCATCACATCGCTGCCAACGATGATGAACGCCAACGCTTCAAGGTGGAGGCGAAGGCCGCAGCGGCGTTGAATCATCCCAATATCGCGACGATTTATGCTATCGAGGAAGTCGATGGCCAGATGTTTATCGTGATGGAATTCATTGAAGGCCAGGAATTGCGGAAAATAGTAACCAGTGAACAGTTATCAGTAAACAGTGTTATCGACCTCGCCATCCAAATTGCCGAAGGCCTGAAAGCCGCGCATACCAAAGGGATCATTCACCGCGACATCAAATCCGGCAACCTTATGGTCACGGAATCCGGCCAAGTGAAGATCATGGATTTCGGGCTGGCAAAGATCAGCGGCGGGATGCAACTCACCAAAACCGGCGGAACTTTGGGCACTGTCGCGTACATGTCGCCGGAGCAAACGCGTGGAAGAGGCGTTGATCATCGCACGGACATTTGGGCGCTTGGGGTCGTGCTCTATGAAATGATCACCGGCCAGTTGCCCTTCAAAGGCGAATACGAAGCAGCGGTGATGTATTCGATTTGGAATGAAGAGCCGGAGTCGATATTGTCTCTGCGTCCCGAGGCGACAACGGAATTGGAACATGTTGTGAGTACCGCTTTGGCAAAAAATAGAGACGAACGCTACCAGCGCGTAGATGAAATGCTGGCGGAATTGCGTGCACTTCGAACAGATGGCAATGCCCTCAAAAAACGAAGAATCATTACGCCGCTAGTTCGACGGCGTTTCTCGAAGAAAACTCGCGTCATGATGTACAGGGGACTGGCGGCTCTCTTGGGTTTATTCGTCGTATTCGGAATTTACTTCGTTTATCAAAACAGCGGCGCTATCGAATCCATCGCCGTGATGCCTTTCCAACATGTGAAGGGCGATCCGGATATGGAGTTGCTCAGCGACGGCATGGCCGAGAGCATCACCAATAAGCTTTCCCGTTTGCGCAGTCTGAAGCGAGTGATTGCCCGCAGCTCTGTTTTGCATTACAAGAACCAGGTGATCGATCCAATAGTGGTTGGAAATCAACTTGGTGTGGAGGCGATACTCACGGGTAGTTTTCGCCAGCGCGGCGCGGCGCTTTTCGTCACCGTGGAGCTTATTGATACGAAAGACAATCGCCACATTTGGGGAAACCAATATGATAGCGAATTGAAGGACATTCTATCAGTTCAAGACGAGATTGCAAACTCAATCATTCGGCATTTGCAGCTTAAGCTAACCGCTGCTGAGAATGAGCGCTTGCGGAGGCAGCACACCCAAGATGTCGAGGCGTACGAGCTTTATTTGAAAGGACGCTATTACTGGGATACAAGGAGCGCTGAAGGCATGCTAAAAGGCCTTGAGTCGTTTCAGCAAGCCATCGATAGAGATTCGAGCTATGCGCTGGCGTATGTGGGCTTGGCGGATTGTTACATAAGGCTTGGAGGCTATTTTTTTTCGGCTCCGCAGGACGCTTACCCCAAAGCAAAAGCAATACTATCACAGGCCTTGGCGAGAGACTCCACTCTCGCCGAGGTGTACGCCTCGTTGGGCAGTATCAAATCGCTTTTTGATCGGGATTGGTTGGGGGCGGAGAAAGATTTCCAGCGCGCCATTGCTCTAAACCCCAACTATGCGCCTGCCTACCAATGGCGAGCCCTGAATTTAGTGAGCATTGCGTCGCCAGAAGTGGCTCTTGCAGAAGCGAGACGCGGCCTGCCGCTCGACCCGTTTTCACAGCCGGTAAATCTCGTGGTAGGCCATTTGTATTACCTCGCTCGCAACTACGATCAAGCACTGGAGCAAACCAGCAAGGTCCTCGAAAGGAATCCGCGCAATGCCGTGGCGCATGATCTCCTGGCGCAGGTTTATGTGCAAAAATCGCTTTTCCAGGAAGCCATTGCCGAAATGAGAGCATCAATCGCCATTTCTTCAAGCACGGAACGAATGGGATTGCTCGGCTTTGCGTTGGCGCGGGCGGGAAGGAAAGACGAAGCGGAGAAGATACTCCATGAATTAATCGAGATTTCAAAGCACAAATTTATCTCGCTGACGAGAACCGCGCTAATTTACATGGCTCTCGGAGAGCATGACCAGGCCTTCGAATGGCTGAATAAAGCTTATGATGAAGAGCGCTCCGACGCGGTAATTGCTCTCAGACATGATCCGTCGTGGGACCCACTGCGTTCGGATCCGCGGTTTATCGCTCTGTTGCGAAAATTAGGTTTGAAAAAATAGTAATGAGAAGAGGGCGCACGGGGCAGAGACCATGGCGTTACTCTGCTTGGGGCAATACACCAGCGCGCTACTCTCTGAGCTTTTGTTTGGAAGATAAAACGGATGCGGATCTTCAAAAAAATAACCATTGCAGAGACGATGCTACTCAACGAAAATCAAGATTCATTCGCACGCGAAAACCAGCGCCTTTCCGTCCTCGTCGAAGTCGCAGAAATTCTCGGACAAGAGAATGACTTTCACGAAATCCTGCGCGTCGTGGCGAACAAAGCCGCGAGCTTATTGTGCGCCGAGATGGCGTTGATCATGATGATCAACCCGCTCACGCGACAGACCGTCAAGACCGTGATCAAAGCCGGCCAGGAAGTGAATAATCCGGATTTTCATTTCGTCCACACGCAAGTCACCGGCTGGGTGACCAAACATCAGCAAGCGCTGCTGAGTCCGGACCTGCAGCAGGACAAAAGATTCGGCGCCAAATTTTTTGCGGATATTCCGGTGCATGCGGTTTTGTGCGTGCCTTTTATGGGTGAAGGCGTCATCATCGGCACGCTTCTGCTCATGAATCAGGAGAAGAGCAATACCTTCAGTGAAGATGATCTTGCCTGCTTGAAAAAGCTTGCCGCCATCGCCGCGCCTTTTCTGCGCAATGTGCAAAAGCTGCAAGCGTATTTTGCCGCGCCGATGCCCGAAGCCAGTTTGCTCAGCAAATATGCCGGGGCGGGCTTGATTGGAAAATCCTCAACTTTCATTCAATTGCTGGCGGCCATTGAAGCCGCGGCCCGCTGCGACGTGCGCGTGTTATTGGAAGGCCAAAGCGGCACCGGCAAGGAGCTGATCGCCCGCGCCATTCATCGGTTCAGCAACCGCACCGACGGGCCGTTTGTGGCAGTGGACTGCGGCGCGATTCCGGCCAACTTGGTGGAAAGTGAGCTGTTCGGCCATGTCAAAGGCGCATTCACCGGCGCCGACCGCGAGCGCAAAGGCTTGATCGAACAAGCTGCCGGCGGCACGCTGTTCATTGACGAAATCGAGAATCTGTCCTCGGACATGCAATCGAAATTCATGCGCGTTTTGCAGGAGGGCGAAGTGCGCCCGGTGGGAAGCAACGTGGCGCGCAAAGTCAACGCGCGCATCATCTCCGCCTCCAGCATGTCCGTGCGCGATTTGGTGGAGAAGGGAAAATTTCGTAGCGATTTGTTTTATCGGCTGCACGTTTATCCGATTTACGTGCCCGCATTGGCAGATCGTAAAGAAGACATCCCTTTGCTCGCCAACCATTTCCTGGTCAAGTTTGCCGCCGAGCAAAAGAAGCACGCCGCCTCGTTCCACGCCCGGCTGCTGGATTTCATGCGGCAGCGTTCCTGGCTGGGCAACATTCGCGAGCTGGAGAATTTTATCGAGCGCCTGGTGACGCTTGTTCCTGCGGACGAGCAGACGGTGAGCCACGATATCTTGCCGGCGGATATTCAACAAGAGTTCCGGAGATCGAAAACCAGCGGCGCCGGATCAAGCGCCAATCCTTCACTCAACCACCGCATGCAAGATTTTGAAAGGCAGATCATCCAGCAGACTTTGGCCGATCACGATTGGAACCAATCCAAAGCCGCGCGGGCGTTGAAAATATCCGAGCAGAAGCTGCGCTATCGCATGACGAAGTTGGGGATTGCGAGGCCGGCAGCAGAGTAAAAGGCAAAAAGCAAAGGGCAAAACTATTTTGGGCAAAACGATTAAAGAAATTGAAAGAATAGTTTTGCCCTTTAATGGTTTTGCCTTCATCGTATTGCATTCCGCAAAAATTTTTAGATTTAACTCTCCGCGCTAAAAATTTCTACGAATCCAATTGCTTTAAGAACAATGTTGATCTGCCCGCCCTGAAAATTTCTGCGAATTTATCGCCACGTCAAATCTGCCCCTTCCTTCCTGCTTATTTGCTCTAACTTCCACGTTCATCGTTACATAACCGCGAGCTTGTTGCGGAGGCTTTTCCTGGCACCATCTTTGACTTCCTTGTAACAAACAAATGATGTATAACTTTTATCATTCAACGAAATGGAGGACATCCATGAAATGCTTTACACTTTTCCTGATGTTGGCGCTGCTTGTCATGGTGGGTTGTTCCAACGAAAGCCCATTCGAGGCGCAGCCACAAAACGGTTCCCTTGAGAATGCCGCATCCCTGGAAAAGAAAGGGAAAAAACAGGTTTCAATCAAGGGAAGCTTTGAAACAACCTTTCAGTTCATTCCGCTTGTCTGTGTCGATGGCAGCGGCACACCGGTCGATTGCGGTACGGCGGGCGCCATACCCGTGGTCGTTTCGACGCCATTTGAAGGCGTTGGCAGGCTTTCGCAACTGGGCAAGAGCACGGTTTCCAGCGAACAAACTGTCGACTTCACCAAAACGCCGCCGGAGTTGACGGGCACGGATGTATTCACCATGTCCAAGAGAGACAAGCTGTATGCCACGCATAGCGGCATCAGCGGCGCTCCGGATGCACAAGGCAATGTCACATTTTCCGGCGAGTACGTCTTTACGGGTGGAACCGGCAAGTTCAAGGGCGCCAGCGGCAGCGCAGAGTTTACGGGAACGGCCAGCTTGGCAACGAACAAAGGCGAGTTCTCGCTGCGCGGAAAGATCAAGCTCAAAAAGCATGATCGCGATGATGACGACGATTAAAAACTGCGTTAGTGAATCGCGTGCCAGTTGCGTCAATGCTGCGCGTTGCCGGAACTGGCGCGGTTTTATACTCGAACAGATTGGATCAACGGCACAGATGAAATGAAATTCTTTTGCAGCTTCCTTTCAATTATACTGCTCACCAGTCCGGGCTTCTCTCCCGCTCAAGAAACGCCACAGCAAAGCACGCTCGTGGCCGGAACCAGAGTGAGCCTCACACCGCCGGCGGAGTTCACACTGTCTGCTCAGTTTCCGGGTTATCAGCAGGAATCAACCGGCGCTTCGATCATGGTCACTGAAATCCCCGGCCCTTTCGCGGAAGTGTCTGCCGGTTTTTCGGTGCCTGCCGAATTGGCGAAAAAGGGCATGACGCTTCAGACAAAGGAGGAAATTACCGTCGATGGCCGAACCGCTTTGTTGCTGCAAATCTGGCAAGTCGCTGCTGGGAAAGAGTTTCTCAAATGGATTTTGGCGTTTGGCAATGCAAATGAGACGGTGATGGTTATGGCCACCTTCCCGAAGCAGCACGAGAGTGATCGCTCCGAGAAGCTGCGCACCAGCCTGTTGACCGTCACCTGGGACAGTGAGAAATCCGTTTCCCCCACCGAAGGCTTGAGCTTCACGCTCAGCGAAAAAGGGGAGATGAAGCTGGCAAAACGCATGGCCAACATGCTCATCTACACCAAAGGCGGTATCATGCCGACTGAAGGCGAAGATGTTCCCCTCTTTATCATCGGCCAATCGATTTCAAAAGTCAATGTCGAAGACCCTGAAAGCCTGGCCAAGCTGAGCCTGCTGCAGAATGACTCCGTCGCCGATATCGAAATCGAACAACCGGTCAAAGTTTTGATTGATAGCCTGAGCGGCTATGAAATCATCGCGAAAGGGATGAGCGCAAAATCAAAACAGCCAACGGTAATCTATCAGATGATGTTGTTTGAAGATCAGAACTATTACATCATGTTGGGGATGGTGGGCAGTGAAAAGCGCGAGGCTTATCTTCAGGTGTTCAGGGAGATGGCGGGGTCGTTTCGGCGTTGAAAAGTTTCACTTTTCCCAACTTTTTCACTCTTCAATTGTAATTCAAACAACCGATGAGAGAGCAGAAGATGTGGCGCTGGTACGACAATGGTAAGAGGGCAATCAAGAATACTTCGGCGCTTTAAGGGATAGATCGCGTTTACTATTACACTTATCGTAACGTTTTCAGAAAGTTGTGGGAGTTACTTGGGCTTTTTTTGTCTATAGAACTGAAGGCAAGACGAACCGTGCTCGGTGTGTTGAAGTCCAAGCTTACACGTTGGCTATCTAAAGTTTGTTCGGACAGCCGAGTGGTCGTCCACCCAATTTTAAGATCATGAATGCCAAAATTTAAGGAGGTTTACCATGCCTTTCAACAAAAATCTGGAGTCAGTGGGAGGGCCGCCAGTAACGGTTCGAAACTTTGAGTTACTGCCTCTTTTGCAGGATCCTATGAACCCTAATATTTATCGGCACCCTAATAGTGACGTTTGGGTGACTTTGCAGCCTCACCCATTAGTAGGTGGTTACGTGATGTACGGGAGTGATAGAAGTATGACTGTGCAACTGACGTATGCTGACTTTCCCGAAGGCCAGTGGCTTCAAGCAACTACGCGGGACGGCCATCGCCTGCCTTTGGCCCTGCGCCGCGTAGGGCTTCGCATGTTCGGAGAGTGGCTGGAATAGGAGGTTAATTGTCGCTAGATTCAATACAACTTTATTGCATCATTCTTTCATACGATATCCAGCGGATATGACCAGGCGTAAGCCGGAATTCGACAAAACAAACAAAATAGCAATTGCTTACAAGCAAAACGGAACTTGAATCTATTAAACGTTTGCGGAGGAAATATGTTTAGTGTCATTGTATACTTGATGGTTGCGATAGGTGCGATTTGTTGCTTTTGGCTTTATTTTAACATTGAAAACAAATACTGGGGGCGGTTTTGGATGTTTTTAAGCGGATTTAACTTCGGTATTCTTGTAGCAGATTTATTATCAAAGTAGATAATTACATTTTATCGGAGGAAATATGTCTAATGACGATTCAAAAAGCATTATAGCTGCCATCGCAAACTTGTTGGGCTATAATTTTCATATCAACAAGCGAATGATATGGCTTTACTTTTTTTTGGCTGGTTTTGGGATAGCCATAGGTGTGAGCGCAGCACTAAATTCTCGTCGGCCGTTTGAATTGCAGCACTTGCAAGATTATCAACCATTTATCACAAAAGATATTACGCTAATGTTTACTCAGGATGACCCTTCGCTAGGCGGTGGTATGGTATACTGGTGGGAGGGGGAGGATGTATATATGCGTAGAGTATTTGTATTAAGTGATTTTCCAGAAAGCCAATGGATCCAAGCAGATACAAAGGATGGTCGTCTCCTACCTTTACTTCTGCGTCGCGAAGGAAAGCGCATTTTCGCAAAGTGGTTGACCTTTTAGGTGAATCATGACTAAAAAAAATGAAAATATCTCTATCGCTATATGCAGCAAGTGCCAGCACCAGCGAATGCGCCCCAAGGCGCAACTCTTCAGCCAATCTGACTTACAAGCACCTGGTGTGCTGAAATCGAAACTTGAGTGGGAGCAGCAAGATCAGGAGCGTCGCCAAATTGAGATGCAGCGATTGGATGCTGGCCAACCGTTTAATTATGAGCCTTATCATTACGCCTGGTGCGCGGCTTACACGCCATACGACGCACAATTGCAAGACGTGATCGCCAATGCGCTCAAGGATGGGGAGCCGGAACATGTACGCCAATTAGCAAAGGAAAGCGTCAAGCGTGGACAAGAACTTATTCGACGCGCTAAAGCTGATGACACGGCTGCGCTAGATGAACTCGCGGAGAGCGGTCGTGCGACGATGAATCCCGTTACCGGTGAAATCATGCAAATTTACGCGCTATGCGCGCGCATGAATCCGACAGGTCAGTGCCCGCTTTTCGAGCCCAAGAGTGCTCCCAAATAAAGGAGATAAATACATGAGTGATACACAGATCGACAAAAAGATTAAAGTCAAAGGCAGTATTCACGTCGGCCAGGAAATGGAACTGGTGCAGGCAGCAGAACGCCCATCCGCAAAAGCATCATTTTTTGATGTTGGGCGTCCGCAAGGAATGCCTACTGTCGATTACTCTCAGCGCCTCTCGCGTCCTGGCGAGTTGCCGATGCAACGGCTCGTGCATTCCCTCACAAATATTAACGAAAACATTTGGATAAAAAATGATGGGCTCTGCGCTTCTTATGGCATCTTTGGCGCTCCTGGCTCTGGTAAGACGCACCTGCTTCTTTACCTTCTGCGGCAGATTCTCGCTCTAAATAAAGACAACCAAGACCTAAAATATGGTGGCCTCATCCTCGATCCCAAGGCGGCACTCATTGATGACGTGCGCGAGATAGTTAAAATGGCAGGGCGCGAAGACGATCTGGTTGTCCTAAACACTGACGAACTCATACAGCGCAAAGAAGCCGAGAATGTCATCAACTCTGCTCTAGATCCGTACGAACTCGGGAATCAGTTGGTTCTTGCCGCCCAAAGCGCCGGGGTTAGCACTTCCGATCCTTACTGGCTGCTGGCATGGGGCAACCTTTTCGGGGCTGCTTGCTCACTGCTGAGTTTGGGTCATGAAGTCGTTACCCTGAAACAATTATTGGATGCTCTTCTCATAGTAGAGTTAGATAATACACTAACCTCGGATAAACCGGAACGACGCATCCAACATATCGCGCGCCGGCAGCGAAAGAATCTTGAAAATCTGTCATCAGAGGATGAACGTTACGATGCCGAGCGAGCTATTAACCAGATTGAGAATTTCTTTCGCCAAGAAAATGAAAACATTGCCACCATCGAAGCCATCATCACGCGTGCATATAGTGCGTTCCAACGGTCGCGCTACAGTTGCTATTCACTCGTGCAGAGCAAGGAACTCGCCAAAAGGAGATCAAATTTCTATGATCGAATCATAGACGAGGGCAAGATTGTCCTTGTCAGCTTGTCGCCCTCCGAACCAGCGCTAGCGAAGACGCTCTGCACTCTAATCAAGTGTCTATTTCAGCGTTCTGTATTGAGTAGGCTTGAACGAGTTCGCGCACGCAAACTCAAAAACTTTAAGCGGCCCCTTATCATCGCTTGCGACGAATATAGCCAGGTAGCATCAGAATTGCCTGGTCAGCCAATGGGAGATGGAGATTTTTTCTCGCAGTCACGACAGAATGGTTGTATGGGGTTGCTCGCCACCCAATCGGTTAATGTACTTCAGGCATCTTCTCTTAAGGAAGCCTGGCGATCTGTGTTTAGCAATTTTGGCGGCAAGATTTTCATGCGGTTGGTGGATAATGAAACTGCCGAGGAAGCAACCAAGCTTGCCGGGGAAAGCGATTGGTATCTCACGTCGCAGGGGACATCGCGCAGTAAAGATGGTTTGGGTTCCAGCACCCAAAAGGAGCTAAGGGAACGAAAGTCTCTGCCCACCTCGGTATTGACCCAGTTGTTCCAGAAAGGCGATGCAGTGGTGCTTGGTTCGCTCGACGGCTCCACGGGGAAGTCATTCACTCAGTTCGTTCATGTACCAGGGGAGTTTAATCCGCCCCAATCGGAGGAATAGATGTCCGACCATAAACGCCAACATAAAGGGGATCAGAATCAGACGACTGATGCCTCGAAAACTGCAGGAAAGCAAGCGAACCGTGAAGCTGGTGCGCTCCACAAACGCGATCAAAGCCGGGAACTTGCCCAACTACTTGACAAGGTTGACGAAAGGAAACAGCGCACCCTCGACTTTCACGCGAAGGAAAAACAGACGCTAAAGGAGCAGCATGATCGCCAGCGCCAGGAGCTGGCGAAAGTTCAGGCAGATGAGCGACCACAGGCTGCTGCAACACGTGAGATAGATCGCAAAACAGAGAAGGAAACACTCAATCGCTTTCAGGAGACCCAGCGTGAACAGCTCACACAGCGTCAGCAACTAGAACAAAGTGTTTTGCAGAAGCAAGCTAAAGCTGTAGCTGATCTCCAGGCCAGACAGCAGGATGAAATTTCTAAGCTGCAACAGGGTGCAAATCTGGCCAGTCCTCGTGCCGATCGTACGCTGGATAATGATCGCCAACAGCTTGAGACACGACAGCAACAGGAGCGAGAGCAATTGGATAAACAGATCCAAGTACAGCTTCAGGCACTACAGGATTATCGCGAGCAATTGCAAGTGCAGATGGATAAAGATCAAGGAAGAATGCAAAATGCACTTTATGAAGAACGGCCCAACGCTGAGCATCAAGAGGCGTTGAAGGAAGTGTTGGCCAATCAAGAGTTGGAAAACGAGAAGCTCGAAAATAATATCAAAGCACAATTAACACAACTTGACCAATTGCGATCAATTCAATCACTTAATGAACCACAGAATGTGCAGGAGGGGTCAGAGAAAGAAGCAATAAATACATTGGACCGAACCACCCGATATTCCCCTGATCCGATAAAAGAGACGTCGAAAACAGAACAACAAGAAGCAGGGCGCGAAGTCGATGCGCGCCAAATCCGCGATCAAAGCCGTGAACTTGCCCAGATGCGAGACAAAATTGACGAGAAGCAACAGCACGCCGTCAAGTTTTATGCGGAAGAAATTGATGCGCAAAAAAAGCAGCATAATAACCATGGCCAGGATCTGACAAAAAAACATGCTGATGAGGCTGATGCAACTCGTGAGATGGATCGCGATGCGGAAAAGGAAACACTCCATCGCTTTCAGGAGACCCAGCGTGAACAACTCGCGCAACGTCAACAACTCGAGCAAAGTGTTTTTCAGGAACAGGCTAAAGCAGTTGCTGATCTTCAGGCCAGGCAGCAACAGGAAATATCTGAGTTGCAACAGCGTCCAGAGGCCGGTCGGGCGCTGGATAATGATCGCCAACAACTTGAGGCGCGGCAGCAACAAGAGCGAGAGCAACTGGATGGCCATATTCGGGCACAGCTTCAGGCACTTCAGGATCATCGCGAGCAATTGCAAACGCAGATGCAACAAGATCAAAAAGGATTAGAACGTACTCTGGCCGAAAAAAGCCAGGGCGTTGAGCACCAGGAGGCGCTAAGGGAAGTTCTGGCCAAGCAACAGTTGGAAAACATGAAGCTCGAGAATGAGGTAAAAACGCAACTAACCCGTCTCAACCACGCGAAAGAAGAACAGGCGTTAAACGAGAAACACACTCGCCAACAACAGAAATTAGAGAGAAACCATGCTGATAAGCGGCCAGAGGCTAATGTGGGGCGTGAGGCAGATCGCAAAGCAGAGAAAGAAACACTCAACCGCTTTCAAGAGACCCAGCGCGAACAGCTCGCGCAGCGTCAGCAACTTGAGCAAATTGTTTTCCAGGAGCAGGCTAAAGCAGTAGCTGACCTCCAAGCCAGGCAACAACAAGCAATGTCCGAGCTGCAACAGCAAGCAAATCAGGCCAGTCCTAAGGCTGAACGTACGCTGAATAAACAGCGTCGGCAACTGGAGGCAAGCCAACAACAGAAGCGAGAGCAACTGGACAGTTATTTCCGTGCACAACTTCAAACACTGAAGGATCATCGAGATCACGTACAGGCGCAGATAAATCGTGATCAATGGACGTTACAACAAGTTCTTTATGAAGAACGGCGAGGACCTGAGCATCAAGTTGCGCTGAATGAAGTGCTGACCAAGCAGGAGGTGGCGCGACGGGAACTTGATCAGGTGGTCAAGAGAGAGTTGGGTGAGCTTGAGCAACAGTACCAAAGGTTAAATGATCCGGCAAACAAAATGGCACAATTCAGTGATACTAAAGTATATAGCCAGCAACGTCGCGCGATCCGTTCGGATGAAGGCGTCCGACTCTCTGAACATGAGCATATCCGAGCCCGAATCAACCTGGTCCTGCAAACACTGGAGCCCGAAACACAAGAATCACCCATTAATCAGATCACCTACCGCAATATGGTCACATTGACTATTCCAAGGGACATGGCGGTTGAAAAAACAAAGCTGGACATGGAATTGAGGGATAAGCTGCGAGAATCTTTAAAGACAGGTGTAGTTTCAGAAGAATTGATCAGAGATATGGATATCCAAGCAGACATCGAAAGGACAATCCAGGCCAGAGATAAGATAATAGCGGACCGGTTAGCTGCCGGGCGCGCAGTGGACGATCTGAAAACTATTACCGACACAAGAATTATTGAAGCAGCGCATCTGCAGCAGAGCGAACTATTTGATGTCGGCAATGAACTGACTTCTTTGTTGCTTCGTGAAGTGAAAGACGAAGAAATTAGTCAATATATTGAAGAGGAATTTAAGCGGTTCATCTCATAAATAATTAAGGAGACATATCATGGGTATCTGCCAGCAATGTATTCATTTTCGCCGGATCAAGCCGGCAAGCCAGTTATTCGTTCAGGTAATCGGCACCACTGACGCCGCCATCTCCACCGCGCTGAACAAAATTGGTGAGGACGAGAGTCAGCAGAAAGGCTCCGAGGCACAGGTTAAAACAAAAAGAGAAAACGCTAACGACGAAGCTTGGGGTTTTCGTCCGGTTATGTCGGAGTTTTGTGGTCTTCGGGAGAAGGAGGAAATCTATCTAATTTGTGGAGTAAAGAATTTTGGCGGTCGCTGCACAGACTTCAAGGCCGGGAGTCCCCCAACGAATAGTTGTAAAACTTGTGTGCATCGCATCACGCCACAAGGTGTGGCAAGGGATCAAAAAATGGAGGAAGCTTACGGGAGTATGGCCAGACAAAGTAGCGCTACAGGGAGTTCAACCTCTACCTCAGACAATTTGCTCAACAAACATCGGGAAGGTGTTGCCTCTCGCAAAGCTTTTGAAATCTCTGGCGCATACAACGCGAAGGGCAGGCTTTTGACCAGGCCAAATTACTTGGACTATTGCGGCAAGCTCTCAGCGGATGAAGAGTATGTCATCTGTCTTATGCATAACCCGCATCACTCCTGCTCCGCTTGGGAACCCACAAGTGCCTCCTCGGCAGTGCGGGTACCCAGTTCTGCACCGTCCATTGCGACCGTCGCAGCCACGCCAGTTGTTACTCCTCAAAGCGAAAAATCCGATTTGCTATCTGAAAAGAATGCTGAAGATGTTGAAGACTTTGATAATGAAGAGGACCGTAAAGCTTTTATGGATTTCGTCTCGTTTGTAGAGGCAATCTTCAATGTAAAGCTTGCAGAAGACAAGCGAAATTTTCTGCGTCAGATGTTTTATGAGTCGTTAAATGATGAGCAAACTGTAGGGGCCATTCTTTTTCCCGTTGCACTCGTTCGGCAGCTAGGTGCGAAGTGGGGGAACGAGTCTCTAATCGATTACTGGCGTCAATTGATAATTTATGATCTTGAGGAGGTCTCTGCTAAAGCTGAAGGTGCCCATCTCAGGCCGATGTTTAACGCTGTGCAGCAAATACGTGAGAAGCTTGGGTTAGAACTACCGCGCAGACGCATTGATATGCGGGTGGATGATTATACTGCTGAACAGGCCGTGCTCCTTTTCAGAGGATTGGCGGAACTGCTGTATAGGAAAAAAATTTACAGTAACTTAAGTAGCGAATTTTACGAGATGCTCAGCGTGAAAGAGATTTCCTTACTTTTTGGTGTTATGTTCATAGAGATGGCATATGTTCAATTCGTTTGTCCACAGCTACCGGAATCAATAAATCCTATTTTTGTGCAGGCGAATGAACAGGGGTTTAATACTTATATCGAATTGGGGAGAGTATCTGGGTTTTGGGGTTCCGAGGAAGAGATGAAAAAAAAGCGGGATGATCGCCTTCGAACCCGTCCTGGGCTGCGTGAACCAGAACTACCGGTACAACAACCCCACGCGCAACCAACAGGAACACCCAACTCAGATTATAGCGGAGACGGTGACTTCCAGACCATACTTGAAGAAGATCGAAAAGAAATTGCAGAATTAGAAGCAATGGCGGCGAGTGATCCAGAGAGTTCGAAAGAAATTCGGCTTCTAATCCAGCAGAAGAAAATGCAAAACAAGGCGAACAACTTGAAGTTGATAAGTGACATGTTCAAGTCAAAAATGGAAGCCCTTAGCCACATATCAAGGAACATCAGATAGAAGACCTGATCGCTATGGGTCATCTGGAACTCAATCAAGGGCTGCGGATTAGTCTCTGAGAACCGCGAGTTGGCCGAGCAGTTTTTCACAGCTCAAAACAATTTTGCACTGATGTTCCTCATCCGTGACGCAACCCAATCAGACATAAGCGAATTAACCAAACTACGCAATGCCCCCACGCAACTTCAGCGCTATCTGCGCGAGGCCGATGGCGAGGGCATCCGGTTTCTGGTCTATGAACAGGATAACGAAATCCGTGCGTTTGCCATGCTGTTCTTGCGCCAGCCCTCACAAGGCTCGCCCAAGTCGCACATCCCGAAGATCAGTGATTTGTACGTGGCGCAGCGCTTTCGTTCCATGGGCATCGGAACAAGCATGATTGCGCGTATGGAAGAGCTGGCAGTCGCGTTTGGGCACAGTGTGATGCACGTTGGTGTTGATCCCGTCGATAATCCTCGCGCGTTGGCTTTGTACGAGCGCCTTGGTTATGTGCCCATTGATGAGCCGCATCAGAAGAAGGCGATCTTTTACGATGAAGCAGGCAACGCCACGGAAAGAAAGTATTGGAACGTAACTCTGAGGAAACAGCTTACACCGTGATGGGCAAGATGTAATCCCATAACCCAGGCAAGCTGGAACCAAAAAAAGAAGACCAGAGCCAGTATGTGTTACTTCCTCGAAATCGGTTTTCCGAAAGACCCCAATGTGGTGCGTTTCGTCCGGCGTTCTTTGAGGATGCTTGCGGTCATAAAGTGTACGAGCACACAATTGGCCGGAAAGCTGCCCGCGAATTATGCGGCATACCTCATCGGAATTCCTGAGGGCTGCTCTTGTTGCCTTGCCGGGCACTACTTCGAGCAGGATGACGATCAAGAACAGGAGTCTGCGCGCAAGGCAGCTAAGCTTGAAATGCACGTGCTCGAAAAGTATCGCAGGAAGGGTTGGCCAGACGAGAAGATCAAGCGCGCATTGACCGATAAAAGAAAAGCTGAAAACCGGCAGTCTGTAGAAGAGCTTTTTCCCGAAGACATAGAAGATCGCGTGGCGCAGGTGCTGCAAGAAACAATCAGAACCTCTGGTCTTCCAATCTACTTGTGTATTTATGAACTCGCTGGATCGGCTTCGACCAAAGCTCTGGCCAGGCCAGTGTTGACGAAAAAATCCGCTCACCTGCAAATTCATCCTGACTATTTGCCCAAGGGTGAAATCGTAAAAGCTATTCCTTGACAAAGCCGCGATCAAAGATTTCAAATTGTGATGCCGATTCTGAAGCGATCTCAAAATCGCCCTCCGGCGTTTCGATTGCAATTTTCGCAATGCGCGAGGCCGACAAGCCGGCGCCCGCAACCAGGTTGAACCCGGTGTTGGCTTCAACGGTGTTGAGATGAAACTTGGCAATGCCCAGAATCCCGGCCACGCTCATTTCGCCGCCCTTGATCTTAATGTCATCGGTGTCCTCGACCTCGTTCAACTTCAAAAAACCTTCACGATCAAGTCCAAACGCGCTGTATCCCAACTCCGGGCCCACCACGAGTTTCGGCGAAACACGCACATCAAGACCGATGCTGCCATTCGCACCCACGCTGAACGTATCCCGGAAGGTTTGATTGCTGAGCGGTGCGCTGGCGCCGCCGGCCGCATGAAAGGTGAGTTTCTTTTCTTGCGCCAAAGCCATCGAACTGCCTTGTACAATTGTGATCAGGGCTAAAACCAAAACTGTCTTCTTCATGTGTTCTCCTTCTGATTGAGTAGTTGAGTTGTGATGATACAATTTAATTCACTTACCAATGTCGCCGTTTCCCGCGTGCTGCATAAGATTCCTGTTTTGCGAGGTGATGACGTGTTCATATGAGCCAATACTCGGGCTGAATCTTGCATTGCCAATCAGGATGTTTTTTGTGATCGTTGATACGGCAACTCGATTTGAGAGTTGTTAGAACAAATGAACTATTTTGCTACATAAATCAGAGCCGCATCACAACGGGGCTAATTGAAGCATCGACTAAAACAGTCGGCTCCGGCAGCTTATGCGTGGAAACATGCCCAGCGCCTTGAGTCCGAAAGTCTGAACACGTTGTGCTTTTGCCTGTTCAAGTGGAAACGACAACGGTTCATGTGCGAGACGAGTGATTGAATTTTCGTTTATACGGCTCAAGTGAGCGCCGCAATCGCCACAAAATTGATAGTTGCCGGGATATTCAAACATGCAGTGTGGGCAGTGCATAACAATTTCCTAAGCATGAGCCTGAAAGTTCAAAACAAAACGATTAGATCATGCAAAATTCATTCTGATGCCGAGATTTTCGATTCAGGCGACGAGATGCGTCATTACCCATGAAAATGAAATATTCGATATTACTCTGCCGTTATTTCTTGTCCAGGAGGTATCGGCAGCGGCACTTGATTTTTCACGGGCGGAATCGAGCGCAAATAAGCCCAGATTGCTGATAAATCTTCGTCTGTCAAGTTGCGGTATGCCGGCCACGGCATGGGCGGCAAGATATCGCGCGCATTGGCATAGCCTTGATGTTTACCCGTGCGAATCGCGCTGATGAACGTCTCTTCTTTCCATTCACCGATGCCGGTTGAAGTGTCGGGCGTGAGATTCGCCGTGAAACTGACGCCCCAGGGACCGGCCCACGCCGTGTTGGTCGGATTGACTAGCGCTATCGCATTGCGCTGAAAATCAGCCGGGCTCCACATGGGGTAGAGAGCATGTTCGGGATGGCCAGACAACAAACGCGTACTATCCGGTTTGGGGCCGTTTGCTCCCATTTTCCAGGGCGTGTGGCAGTCGCCGCACCCCATCGTGGTAACAAGATAATTGCCCCGTTCGATCAAGCCCGTCTCGTTGTGACTTGCTAATTTTTCTGCATAGGCAATGAAGACCATCGCTACAATTCCAAAGATCGTGGTCAAGATGAGTCTTTGCAAGGTATCCTCCTGTTCTGCAATTGTTTTGAATTTTGTGTGGCTTAAAAAGATGCTACTTACCTGGCGTTGAGGCAAACTTAATCGAAACGTCCGTTCGGCAAAATAGAACGAATGGACTAATTTGAGATCGAGCGATTGACATATTCCAACGGCGCGCCGGCGAGGCTATTTGCGATGGAATGCCGAAGGATTGCTTTCAGGATAGCGCAACCACAGGGTTTCGTTTCCCCACTCATCTTCTCCGAGTTTCGCAATAATCGTTTCGGTCACGAGTTGATCGTTCTTGAGGTAGTTGTTTTCGGCAACACAATTGTCACTGCTTTTTATCCTCCCGTACGTCGGGTAGAGTGTAATCGTCGAATCCTTGAACGTTATTGTTCCGGAATTGTAGGCAAAAAATGTCATGGTACAATTGTACAAAGACGATTGCAACAACACGCCTTTCTCATAATAACCCTCTGCCGACAGCTTCAAGAAAATGCCAGTGCCAGAGGGCGAGCCAAATTGCCCGGTAGCGCGATCGTAAAAATTGACATCCGAAACTGTTCCGCTATACCATGCGCCGACCAGCGCAGTGGGTACTGGCGTGCGCGGTGTGTCCGGGCCATTGTTGTCATCCGGGTCAACCGCCGTAGGATTCTTTCTGCATCCGCTTGCAAGAAGCGCAAACATTAAACACATGGTCAGCACGATGATCGCTGGGCGCCGGTGCAACGTAGAAAGTCTGTATGCACTCATGTTCGTTCTCCGCTTTTCAATTTAATTCTTAGGGTGAAGGAAATTCTGTGCTTTTGGCATCACCCAATTTTCACGCGACTCTTACGGCGCCTTTCTCAAGCGGTTGCCGGTGGCTGACTAAATTAGAACAAAGGGACTATGGAAATAACTGGCAGGGAGGGGATAAATGTGCAAAATAGAACAAATGAGTGAGGCTGAGAAAACAAGAGGCGTTATCGTCCAGGCGAAACAACAAAATTAGATATAGATTTGAAGTTTGAGCGTGCCGAGATTTAAGGCCGGTCAATCCACTAGTTTCCGTGTGCCGGCGCGTTCTTTTCTTTTGGCGTAACAAAAACTTCCAGCTCGCGACGTAATCCCAGTATGCGGTACCGTTCTTGTGAGATCTCCACATGCACGGGATCGCCCCATTCGGTAGTCAATTCGATTTTGACTTGCGGGCCGGCGGCATTGATGTGCATGATGCGCGCGCGAAAATGATTTTGGTGGCGGGGATGAGGTTCAATGTCGAGGAGATGCGGTCTCACATATACCGTCGCGCTTTCTGTATCTTGTTTGGTGCCGGCAGGCAGCTCCATTGCCATGCCGCCAACATAGATTTTATCGTCTTCGATGCGGCCGCGAAACAGATTGACATTGCCGAGAAAATTATACACAAACGGCGTAGCCGGATGATTGTAGACTTCTTCGGGCGCGCCGATCTGTTCGATTTGGCCGGCATTCATGACCACCACGCGATCGGCGACTTCGAGGGCTTCTTCTTGATCATGCGTGACAAACACGCTGGTGATGTGTATCTCATCGTGCAAACGGCGCAACCAGCGCCGCAACTCCTGGCGCACTTTTGCATCGAGCGCGCCGAAGGGTTCGTCGAGCAGAAGCACGCGCGGCTCCACGGCCAAAGCCCGCGCCAACGCAACCCGTTGGCGCTGACCGCCGGAGAGCAGGGACGGGTAGCGCGTGGCCATGTCCTCGAGTTTCACCAGCTTGAGCAATGTTTGTACTTTTGTATTGATTTCTTCGCGTGAAGGACGTGTTTGATGCGGGCGCACACGCAAGCCGAATGCGATGTTCTCAAATACCGTCATATGGCGGAACAGCGCATAGTGCTGGAATACAAACCCGACCTTGCGCGCGCGCACGTTTTGATTGATTGCTTCTTCACCATCGAATCGAATGGAACCGCTATCGGGAAATTCCAATCCGGCAAGAATGCGCAACAGCGTAGTTTTCCCGCAACCCGAAGGCCCAAGCAAGGCTAACAATTCCCCTGAGCTTACTTCCAGATGTATGTTTCTCAGCGCAGTGAATGCGCCAAATTTTTTCGTGAGATTTTGAACGTCGATCCTCATGCAGCAGGCTTCTCCGTAATTGTGCGTTCCGCAGTTTTTGACTGTTGTTTGGTTTTCCACTCCACCGCGCTTTTCGCGAGCAAGGTCGCTAAGGCGAGCAGCGTGAGCAGAGAGGCCATGGCAAAGGCGGCGGCAGAATTGTATTCATTGTACAAAATTTCCACATGCAGAGTCATGGTATTCGTCAAGCCGCGAATATGTCCGGATACTACTGACACGGCGCCGAACTCTCCCATGGCGCGGGCGGTACACAGAATCACGCCGTATAACAGGCCCCATTTCACATTCGGGAGCGTGACCCGCCAGAATGTTTGCCAGCCGCCCGCGCCCAGCGACAGCGCGGCCTCCTCTTCTTCAACGCCTTGTGCTTGCATCAATGGGATCAATTCACGCGCGACGAAAGGAAAGGTGACGAAGACAGTTGCCAGCGCAATGCCCGGTGTGGCAAAAATAATATTTATGTTGTGGTCATTCAGCCACGTCCCCAACCAGCCGTGCAATCCGAAAATCAAAACATAAATCAATCCGGACACAACAGGAGACACGGAAAACGGCAAATCGATGAGAGTGATCAAAATGTTTTTGCCGGCAAAATCAAATTTGGCGATGGCCCAGGCCGCCGCAACGCCGAAGATTAGATTCAGCGGCACGGCAATCAGCGTGGTCAAAAGCGTAAGGCCAATCGCGGCCAGGGCATCGGGTTCACGGATGGCTGAAAAATATCCTGCAATGCCTTGCTCGAAAGCAGAAATGAAGACGACGGCGAGCGGTACGATGATAAACAGAAACAGAAAGCCCAAAGCCGTTGCAATCAGAATTCTGCGCACGATTGCCGGTTCGGTTCTGACCTGCGCATGATTGCCGCGATCCCTGAGTTCGAATGAGCCCTCGTTCATATGCACGTCCTTGTCACTGATGATCACCGGCGCTGAAAGCGGCTGTTCCAGCCTTGCAGCAGGTTGATGATAAGCAGCAGCACGAAGGAAATCACCAGCATGACAACCGCCAGGGCGGTGGCTCCGGCATAGTCATACTGTTCCAGTTTGGTGATGATCAACAACGGCGTAATCTCCGTTCGCATCGGCATATTGCCAGCGATGAAAATCACCGAACCGTATTCACCCACGGCGCGCGCGAACGCCATGGCAAAGCCGGTAATTAATGCCGGCCAGAGCGCGGGCAAAATCACGCGTGTGAGAGTTTGCCCGCGCTGCGCGCCGAGAATCGCGGCTGCTTCCTCGACTTCCGGCTCAATATCTTCCAAAACCGGTTGCACGGTACGCACGACAAACGGCAAGCCGATGAAGGTGAGCACCAAAATTATTCCCAGTGGTGTGAAGGCAATTTTTAAACCCAGCGGTTCGAGATACTGGCCAATCCAGCCCTTACTCGAATACACGGCGGTGAATGCAATGCCGGCGACTGCCGTCGGTAATGCAAAAGGCAGATCAACGAGCGCATCGATGAGCCGTTTTCCAGGAAACTGATAACGCACCAACACCCAGGCGACCACCAGGCCGAATACGGCATTGATAAACGCGGCAACAAAAGCAGCGCCAAACGTGAGGCGATAGGAGGCCAGTGCACGGGGCGCTGTGACGGTCTCCCAAAACTGCGCCCAGGTCAAAGTTGCCGTTTTTAGAAACGTTCCCGCCAATGGGATGAGTACGATCAGACTCAGGTACAGCAGCGCATAGCCCAACGATAAACCAAAACCGGGGAGAACACTGCGCTGTTTAAGCGTGAAAGCCATATTGTGTTCCTAAAAACCGGAGTTCTGAAGTATTGGAGAATTGTACCCAAGGCTGTTTCAGCCTCATTGATTCTGCGATGAGGCAAACTCTGCTGCACAGACTTTTCTATTTGCCGGATAAGTAGATTTGATCGAAGATTCCGCCATCGGCAAAATGGATTTTTTGCGCTTTTTGCCAGCCGCCAAAAACCTCAGCGATTGTAAAAAGTTCAATCGGCGGGAATTGTGCGGCATATTTTGCGGCAACCATCGGGGAATGGGGACGATAGAAATTTTTGGCTGCGATTTCTTGCCCTTCTTCAGAATACAAATATTCCAGATAGGCTTGTGCGACCACACGCGTTTTGCGTTTATCAACAACTTTATCAACGAGTGAAACCGTGGGTTCAGCGAGAATACTGAGTGAGGGCGCAATAATTTCAAATTTGTCGGGGATTAGTTTTTTAATCAAAAGCAGTTCATTTTCCCAGTTGATCAGCACGTCGCCGATCCCGCGTTCGACGAAAGTCGTGGTAGCACCGCGCGCGCCGGAATCGAGCACCGGCACATTCTTGTAAAGTTTGCCGATGAATTCCTGCGCTTTGCGCTGATCGCCGCTGTTTAGTTTGAGCGCATAACCCCACGCCGCAAGATAGTTCCAGCGCGCCACGCCCGAGGTTTTGGGATTGGGTGTGATCACGGCAACGCCGGGCTTGATCAAATCTTCCCAATTGTTGATGTGTTTGGGATTGCCTTTATGCACGAGAAATGCCAGAGTCGAAGTGTAGGGTGCGCTGTTGTGGGGCAATCTTTTTTGCCAATCTTGCGGCAGCAATTGTGAGCGCTCGGCAATGGCATCGATGTCATAGGCCAATGCCAGCGTTACAACGTCGGCTTGCAACCCCTCAATGACGGCGCGTGCCTGTTTGCTCGAACCGCCGTGAGATTGCCGGATGGTGGCGAGCTCGCCGGTTTTTTCTTTCCAATACTTTGCAAAGGCGGCGTTGAAGTCTTGATAAAGCTCGCGCGTGGGATCGTAGGAAACGTTGAGCAGTGTTATTTTCTTTTGTGCCGTGACCGGGCGTGTCACGCCACCAGCAAGAAACATCAGCAGACAGAGAAGCACATGAATCCATGATCGCATACCGTTCTCCTTGCATTAACCGTCCAGGGTTTTTACTCATCAACTCTAATGGTGACATCTTCGAGCGTTTGCAGTCTTTTTTGATTTTCATCAATGCAATTTATCTGGCGCAGCCTTCAGCTTTTTCTGGCGCCATGTTCTCCTCGGTGCTTAATCTAGAGGACGCGTGCGTATTAGCCAATAATAGCAAAGAAATGATGGCGTGTGCTTTTGATGGCAGGGGAGTGCGCGAATGTGGTTTCCGGCTTTTGGGGGAACGCGGGAAATAACGTTGCCGAGCAAAGGAGCTTGTCGTCATGGGGGATCCTACTAAAGCAATTTATCCTATCAAATTAGTAGAGTAATACGAACAACACTAGAAGTTACAGTGTGCGGGACTTTCTCTTTTGGGCCTTGGCCGCTAGGCCTGCCGTACGCTTGGCGACATCGGCGAGGCTTGTGGTATCCAATATTTTAGCCGTGGCATCGCGCACCTGTTTCATCACAAGCCGAATGCCGCAGGTCTCTTCATCCTGGCATTCCTGGCATTTCATATAAGCCGTCTGGCTCACGCAGGGGAGGGGCGCCAGCGGGCCATCAAGAATTCTGATGACTTGTCCCAGCGTTATTGTTTTGGGAGACTTTCCCAGAAAATAGCCTCCCCCTTTGCCTTTTCTGCTTTGCAAAATGCCCTGGTTCCTGAGTTCGAGCAGGATAAGCTCCAAAAATTTTTTGGGTATCCCCTCGCGTTCCGCCAGGTCTGCAATGAGCACCGGGCCGCGGTCGTATTCTTCGGCAAGTTGCAGCAGGGCTTGCAGCGCATATTTTGCTTTTTTGGAGAGCACAGTAGTGTATAAAATTGATTTAGTCTATCAATTTGATAGGCTTATATACACAGCAGGTGGGGGAATGTCAAGGGGTTTTTTGAGAAGTCTGCTTTACTTCCGGGGCAGGAGCCGTTCTTGCAGCGCTTTAGCAACGGCTTGAGATTTTGAGTGAACGTGCAGTTTGTCGTAGATATTGCGCAGATGCGCGCGGATGGTATAGGGGCTGAGGAAGAGTTTTTCCGCGATCTGTTTGTGATCGGCGCCTTGCGTGAGCAAGTCGAGCACCTCCAGCTCGCGTTCGGTGAGGTTATAATCGGCCCGGGGAGGCGGCATGTGCCTTCTAAACAACTCCAAAACTTTGCGCGCAATCTTGGGCGACATGGGCGAAGAGCCGCCGAAGGCCTGTTCCACCGCCTCGAGCAATTCCGCGGGCATCACCGGTTTTGCGATATAGCCGCACGCACCGGCGCAAATAGCCTGGAAAACATTCTCGTCATCTTCGAACACTGATAGAATGATGATTTGCATATGCGGGTAGCGGCGCTTCAATTCCGCAGTTGCTGCAATGCCGGACATGCCCGGCAAGCCTATATCCATCAGGACAACGTCAGGCTTGCAGTCATCAACCTCGTCGAGCAGTCCCTCCGCATGAGGATACTCGCCGACGACTTTATAGCTCGGGGACGCGCGCAGAATGTACGACGTTCCGGCCAGCAGATTGGGGTTGTCTTCAACAACAGCTACGGTAATGGACATGTTTTTCGCCAGCGTTAATTTTCGTTTGCCTCTTATTTCCCACGCTACAATTTAGCGTTTTAGGCGACACGTGCAATAGATCATTTGGACTATCCCGTATGTAAATTTTGCTTTTGCTTTCTCATGCTATTGCTTAGATTCATGGGCATAAAAAATCAAATTAAACTTACGTTCTGCCCTATGCCGCAACATGTAGGAAAAATATTAGTCATCGACGATGACGAAGATGTCTTGACCGCCGCGCGCCTCTTTCTCAAACAGCATTTTGAGTTGGTACACACCGAGAAAAAACCGGAGCGCATGACGGAACTGTTGAAGAATACCAGCTATGACGTTATTCTGTTGGACATGAATTTTACCCGCGATGCGAGCAGCGGGGTGGAGGGCTTTCAATGGCTGGATCGCATTCTTGAGATTGAGCCCCAGGCTGTCGTTGTGCTCATCACCGCGTTCGGTGATGTCGATATGGCGGTGCGCGCGATCAAAGCCGGCGCTACGGATTTCGTGCTCAAACCCTGGCAAAACGAAAAACTGCTGGCGACGCTTTCTGCGGCCATGCGGTTGCGGCGTTCGCAAACACAGGTCGACGCCCTGAAAGCGCAACAAAAGCAGCTTAGCGCCGATCTCGACCAGCGCTTCCATGAGTTCGTTGGCGGGTGTGCGGCGATGCAGGAGGTTTTTGCCACGATTCAGAAAGTCGCAAAGACCGACGCCAATGTTTTGATTTTGGGTGAAAACGGGACCGGCAAAGAATTGGTAGCGCGTGAGTTGCATCGCCAGTCCTCGCGCGCTCAGGAAGTGTTCATCAGCGTGGATATGGGCGCTTTAAGTGAAACTTTGTTTGAAAGCGAATTGTTTGGCCATGTCAAAGGCGCATTTACGGATGCCAAAGAAGATCGCGCCGGCCGTTTCGAAGTTGCTCACGGCGGCACGCTTTTTTTGGATGAGATTGGCAACTTGTCCGTGCCGCTGCAGGCGAAACTGCTGGCTGCGCTGCAAAATCGCCAGGTCACGCGCCTGGGGTCGAATATCGCGCGCCCCCTTGATATTCGCTTGATTTGCGCGACCAACACGCCAATACATCAACTGGCAACCGAAAAAAAATTCCGTCAGGATTTGTTGTACCGCATCAATACTGTTGAAATTCACCTGCCGCCGCTACGCGAGCGCGGGGAAGACCTGCCGCTCTTGATCGATCATTTTCTAAAAATTTATGCGCGCAAGTATCAAAAACCGGCAAGAGGGCTGCATGCCGCGACGCTCAAGAAGCTGGAAAAGTATCCCTGGCCGGGAAACGTGCGTGAATTGCAGCACGCGATCGAACGCGCGGTCATCATGAGTGACGCTTCCCTCTTGCAACCCTCGGATTTCTTCTTAACCGCGGCGGACGCAAAAGAAGAAAGTTTGATATTCGAAAATTATAATTTGGAAGAAGTCGAAAAAGCGGTGATCCGCAAAGCCATCAGCAAGCACGGAGGGAACATCAGTCATGCGGCAAAGGAGTTGGGATTGACGCGCATGTCGTTGTATCGCCGCATCGAAAAATACGGGTTGTGAGAATGATCTATAAACGATTTCGGCTGGTTTGTGCGGTGCGTGTGCTGCTGCTCAGCGCGACGATTGCCACGCTGTTCTACCTCACACTTCATACGAACCTGCTCGCAACGATTGTGATCGTTGCTGCGATTGCACTTTATCAAGTTTTTGCGTTAATGCACTATGTCGAAAAAACCAACCGGGATTTGACGCGGTTTTTGCAATCTATTCAGCATGCTGATTTCTCCCAGAGTTTTACCGGCAGCGGGCTGGGAAGTTCTTTCGACGATCTCAAGGCTGCCTTTACCCGCGTGACAGACGAGTTTCGCCGCGCACGCGCCGAGAAGGAGGAACATTTTCGCTATTTGCAAACCGTCGTGCAGCATGTGGGCATTGGCTTGCTGGCCTTCAAGCATGACGGCGCTGTGGATTTGATCAACAACGCTGCGAAACGCCTCTTAAAAGTGCCTTATCTAAAAAATATTGCCGGTCTGGAACCCATCAGCCCGGTGTTGGTGAGCGTGCTGCGGCAATTAAGAGCCGGAGAAAAAGCATTGGTCAAGATTGATGATGCTGAGGGTGTGGTCCAACTTGCGGTTTATGCCACGGAATTCAAAATGCGTGATGAAACCTTTACGCTGGTTTCATTGCAGAATATTCAAAGCGAGTTGGAAGAGAAGGAGATGGAAGCATGGCAGAATTTGATTCGCGTGCTCACGCATGAAATCATGAATTCGGTGACGCCCATTTCGTCGCTCGCCTCATCCGTCAAAGATCTCCTGCGCGCCCGTGAGGATCAAAATGGCGACCTCGTGGTCGATAGCGAAACGCTCGGCGATGTGCGCAGCGCCGTGCAGACAATCCAAAAGCGCAGCGAAGGTTTGCTAAACTTTGTGGATTCTTATCGCAACTTGACGCGCATTCCTAAGCCCAATTTTCAAGTATTCCCGGTCAAAAACTTGTTCAAACAAGTGCAGCAATTGATGTCGGCGAGCGTGCGCAATAACGGCATCGCCTTTCATGCGCGGATTGAACCGGTCAGCCTTGAATTAACCGCCGACCCCGAATTGATCGAACAGGTTCTGATCAATCTTTTGCTCAATGCCATGCAGGCCGTGCACGAACAGCGGAATGCTCGAATCGATTTGAATGCCCAGCTTGACGAACGCGGCCGGGTCGTCATTCAGGTGAAAGACAATGGCCCCGGGATTATTGCCGAGGCGCGCGAGAAAATTTTTATCCCCTTTTTTACAACCAAGAAAGGCGGTTCCGGCATCGGCCTGAGCCTCTCGCGCCAGATCATGCGGCTGCATCACGGCACCCTTGGCGTCAGTTCCGAGCCGAATGTTGCGACCGTGTTTACATTGAGGTTTTAAAATTCATGGCCGGGCAAACTGCGCAACCCACACCAGATTTGAGTATCATCATTGTGACGTACAATTCGCAAAATGACATTGTGAAATGCTTGCGATCGTTGCAGCAATTTTTCCTCTCTGTGCAGTGTGAGATCATTGTTTTTGACAACGCTTCAACCGACGATACCGTGACGCTTGTGGCACAGCAGTTTCCTGGGGTGCGCCTGTTTCGCCACCCGGCAAATGTCGGGTTTGGCCGTGCTAACAATCTGGCTGTCACAAACGCGCGCGGCCGTCATCTGCTTTTTTTGAATCCCGATACCTGGGTCGATAACGATCTCGCCGCAGCGCTGGTGTCCTATTTGGATGCGCATCCCGGCGCCGGAGGTTGTGCGCCGCGCGTGCTGAATCCGGATGGCACGCTGCAGCGCGGATCGGTACGCGCATTCCCCACGCTTGCGACCTTGCTCTACGAACAACTCGGCTGGTCGCGATTTTTCCCGCGCAGTTCTCGGTTCGGAAGTTACTTGATGACCTGGTGGGATCATAATGAGCAACGCGAAGTCGATCAACCTATGGGCGCCTGCCTTGCCGTGCGGCGCGAAGCCTTTGAAGCTGTTTCCGGTTTTGATGAAGATTATTTTATGTATTTCGAAGATGTCGAGTTGTGCCGTGCCCTGTATAATGCCGGATGGAAAATCGTATTTCTGCCTGAGGCACGGGTTTTTCATGTGGGCGGCCAAAGCACGAATCAAGTTGTGATGACAAACTTTCCGGAGTTTTACCGCAGCATGTATCGTTACTTTCGCCGCCATCACGGCTTTTTGAGAACGGTGATTGCCAAATTGCTTGTTACGGTAGGCGAGTTGGGGAAATTTGTTGCTTTGATTTTTTTGTTAATCACTGAAAAATTTCAAGAACGCCCGGTTTATTGGCGGAATCGGCGTGAGCAGCTTTTGAGCCATGGGCGAGTGCTTCTGCAGCATTGGTTTTATTGATGAAAATCATTTTTATTTCGCCATATCCTCGCGCGGGCGGCAGCAGCCGTTTTCGCATTTACCAATACGTGCCCTTTCTGCAAGCGAATGGCCATGAGGTTTTCGTTCATCCGTTTCTGAATGATGCCGGATACCAAACAATGTATCTGCCGGGCAGAATGGTGCAGAAAATTTTTGTCCTGTTGTCGGGAATGTGGCGAACGTTGCGCCTGTTGCCAAAAATCAAAAATTATGACGTGTGCATCGTGCATCGGGAAGTGGCGCTCGCCGGGCCCGGCGTGTTGGAATGGTTGGTGGCAAAATTCAGCCGAAATTTGGTTTATGATTTTGATGACGCCGTGTTTGAGCCGCATGTCAGCTCCGCCAACCGCGTCTTTGCCGTTTTGAAATCCACGCAAAAGATCCCGCATTTAATCTCGCGCTGCCACGCCGTGATTGCGGGGAATTCTTATCTTGAAGATTATGCCCGACAGTATTGCACCAAAACATTTCAACTGCCAACGCCTGTCGACGTCAAGCGTTTTGCGCCGCGATTACCAAAAACAAACATCTCAATCATCATTGGTTGGATCGGAAGCCATTCGACTTCGCCCTATCTTGCGATCGTTGCTGAGGCGCTCAAAAACCTGCAAACGGAATTTGGCCGCCACATCGGTATCGAAATCGTCGGCGCAGGCAACTTTCGGTTTGAAAAGCTCGAGGCAAATTACCGTACCTGGGTTTTGGAAAAAGAAGTTACCGATTTGCAAGGCTTTGATATCGGCATCATGCCGATGCCGGATAATCGCTGGACGCGCGGAAAATGCGGCTTCAAAGCATTGCAGTATATGAGCGTCGGTATTCCAGTCGTGTGTTCGCCGGTTGGCATGAATCGCGACATCGTTGCGCACGGCGAAAATGGATTCTGGGCAGAAACCTCCGCGGAATGGCAGCAAGCGCTACACATGTTGATCAGTGATGCGGAATTACGCAAACGAATGGGTGAAAAAGGACGCCGCCTGGTGGAAGAACGATTTTCGTTGGAACAATGCGCCGATCGCCTGAACCGGATATTGCTGGCGGTGACGCATGACTGAACGTCATAAGGTTCGTGTGCTGTATGTCATCACTCGCCTCATTGTCGGCGGTGCGCAAGAAACCGTCATGTTGTTGGCAGATGGTTTGGACAAAAAATGCTTTCAGGCTAGCGTTATCAGCGGGCCGCAAACCGGTGTGGAAGGCAGTTTGATTGATGACGTGCGCCGGCGCGGCATTCCATTGACGATTCTGCCGGACCTGGTGCGCGAACTTGATCTCATAAAAGATATTAAGGCCTTTTGGAAATTATATCGTTTTATGAAAGCCGGCGGTTACGACATCGTGCATACCAACAGCAGTAAAGCCGGAATTCTGGGCCGTTGGGCTGCGTGGCTGGCTGGCATTCCGGTGATCGTTCACACCGTTCATGGCTGGGGGCATCATGATTATCAGCAACCTTTGGTGCAGAGACTTTTTATCTGGCTTGAAAGAATAAGCGCGGCCATCACACAGCGGCTCATCGTGGTGTCAACGCGCAATATCGAAAAAGGCCTGGCCGATCGCATTGCGACAAAGGAAAAATACCTCACGATTCGCAGCGGCATTGAACTTGAAGATTTTATGCATCCTGCACGCGATCGTGCGAGCATGCGCGCGCTGTTTGATATTCCGTTAACCGCGCCGGTGGTTGGAACGGTGACACGTTTATCAGCACAGAAAGCGCCCACAGATTTTGCTGCCGCTGCCATTGAGATTGCACAAAGCGCGCCCGATACGCATTTCGTCATGGTGGGTGACGGGCCGCTGCGCGGCGAAGTGGAGGGGATGATCGCGCAAGCGGATTTGCAAAAACGGTTTCACCTCACCGGGCTGCGCCGCGATGTTGCGGATTTGCTGACGACTTTTGATATTTTCGTGCTCTCATCCTTGTGGGAAGGGCTGCCGCGCGTTCTGCCGCAAGCCATGGCTGCGGGCTTGCCGATCATTGCGAGCGCAGTCGATGGCAACGTTGAAGCCGTGCGCGCCAATGAAAACGGCATACTCGTGCCGCCGGGTGATCGTGCGGCATTGGCCCTAGCGATGTTGCAACTTCTGCAAGATCGCCGGCGTGCAACGGAAATGGGACAGGCCGGCCGAGCCCGCGTACAGGAATTTAGCGCACAAAAGATGGTCGAGGATCATGAACAACTCTATCACGAGTTGAGGCCGCGATGATCAGAAGCAGAGTTGTTTTACAATGCACCGCACGAATGCTGTTGTTGCGTTTGCGAAAAGGCGAACGCTCGACCTTGCGTGCTTGGGTTTAGCCGGATCTCATCATGCGCTTTTTTATTTACTTCTATCTCTTCTTGTTCTCCCTGCTGCTTGCGCTTTTGTTTGTGCCGCTTGCGCGGAAACTGGCTTTTCGTCTGAACATTATTGATCTGCCGCAGGGTCGTAAAGCGCATTCTCAGCCGACGCCGTTGCTCGGCGGCTTGGCGATTTATGCCGCATTTCTGTTTACAATGGCCCTACAAATCATCGCGTATCTTGCGTGCAAGGATCTCGCCTGGTTCGCACAAATCTTTCCAAGCCTGCCCGATGAATCCGCACGCTTCTTGCAAACGCTTCCCCGGCTTTTGGCAATCTGTGCGGGCGGCACGTTAATGGTTGTTCTAGGTTTTATCGATGATCGCAGCGGCCTTAATTTTTCCTATAAACTCAAATTTGCTATCCAAATTTTAGCTGCATTGCTGCTGGTTGTGGCGGGTGTTCGAACGGATTTGATGCCTTCGACGTTTCTCAATACGGTTGTAACCGTGGTTTGGATCGTCGGCATTACAAACGCTTTTAATTTGTTGGATAACATGGACGGGCTTTCCTCCGGCATAGCGATCATCGCTGCGGCAATGTTTCTCGTTATTACGATCGTTCAAGATCAATTCTTTTCGGCGATGATTTTGTGCATCTTTGCTGGCGCTGTGCTCGGATTTTTACGGTACAATTTTTATCCTGCCAAAATTTTTATGGGCGACACCGGCAGCTTGTTCATCGGATACATGCTCGCTGCCTTGTCGATCACCAGCAGCTACGTCGTGCCGCAAAGCGCCTCGATGATTCCGGCGCTCATGCCGCTGCTGGTGCTGAGTTTGCCTATCTTTGATACGCTTTCCGTCATCATCATTCGCCTGAAGGAAGGCCGCCCGATCTTTAGCGGCGATCGCCGCCATTTTTCGCATCGGCTGACAGATCTGGGCATGACGCCGGCGGGCGCTGTCGTGTTCATTTATCTCGTCGCGACGACCATCGGCATTGCCGCTGCATTGTTGCCATATTTGCCTTTGTGGGGCGAAATCCTTGTTCTCATTCACACGGTTTTGATTTATGTCATGATCACGACACTCGTGCATGTCGCCAAACCTCGCCAGTAACTAGCCGGCCAGGCTTGGACGCAACGGATCAACATGCAACCGAGAGCCATGGTGTCCAAGCCTGACTCGCATACGACAAAAAATCTGTTGGAATTTTGCGAAAGGTTTTTATGTTTTCATGAAATGAAAAATATATCGTAATAAATGTTGTTGCATATCATGTGAATCACGCCGCAAGGCGAAAAGGAGAAACGCATGTCTCACCCCGTGGTTTTGAGTGACAGTAATTTTGAGCAAGAAGTATTGAAATCGGATAAGCCGGTGCTGGTGGATTTCTGGGCAGAATGGTGCGGCCCGTGCAAAATGATTGCTCCGGCGATCAATGATTTGGCGCGCGAGTATGAAGGCCGGGCTAAAATTGCCAAGATGGATGTTGATAACAATCAAATCATCGCGGGCCAACTCGGCATTCGCAGCATACCGGCATTATTGATTTTCAAGAACGGAGTTGTCGTCGATCAAATCGTCGGCGCTGTGCCCAAGCAAAGAATCAAAGAACGATTAGATGCCACGCTTTAGGCGCATTAGGCATCCGCACACGCGGATGCTTTTTTGTTTATACCCCGGCCAAAGCGCCGGTGGAAATCGCCTCGGTACTTACCGCTTCAGCGATGATCGTTTCGTGTAATGACTCCCCCCCCAAATAAATACGATGTGCTTGTGGCTGGCGGCGGCCCTGCCGGTTTGAGCGCCGCCTATGCGGCTGCTCTTGGAGGTTTGCGGGTTGCGCTGTGCGAGCGCAGCAAAGAGATCGGTTATCCGATTCACACCAGCGGCGGCAGTTGGCTGCCGGAAATGCGGCGCCTCGATATTCCCGAGCGTTTCCTTCACCCCATTCATATTGGCCGGTTTTTGTCGCCGGCGGCTGAAGCGACCTTTACGTATGGCGATCCGGTGAGTTGTGTACTCGATGTGCGAGGCCTTTATCAATACCTCGCGCGCCTCGCGATAAAAGCCGGGGCGGAAATCTTTCCAGCAACGCGAGTCGAGCGGGTGATTGTTGAAAATGGCAAGCCGTCAGGATTGCAGATAACCAGGGGGCAAAAAGTATTGGCGCCGCTTTTAATTGATGCGACCGGCATGGCAGGCCTGCTCGCGAAACAGATGGGGTTGCGAGAAAACCCGCGACGTTATGGCGTGGGCGCCGAATGTGATATCGTCACAAATGACTGGCCGGCAGATACCGTTGCATTGCTATTTGGCGGCCTCGCCGGCCCCGCCGGTTACGGCTGGATTTTTCCACACGGCGAGGATCGTGTTAGGATCGGCGTTGGCCTGATTCAACCGGATACGCGCACGGCTCCGGAACAAGCATTGCAGGCGTTGCTGGCAAATGTGCGCCGCGGCGCCATTCATGGCGTGCATGTCAAATCCGTTTCAGCTTTGGAATATCATACTGGAACCGTTCCTGCAACACCGCCGCTGCAGAGAACCTCGGCGCACGGCCTTCTAGTCGTCGGCGACGCTGCGGGTTTGATTTCGACACTCTTGGGAGAAGGCATTCGGTTTGCGATTGAGTTGGGCCGGCTGGCCGGTGAGATGGCGGTGGAGGCGCATCGCGCGAATCGTTTTGACTCCCGGTTTTTGGCGCGATACGATAAAGCCTGGCAGGCGCGTTATGGCCGCTTATTCAAACAGGCCGCCTTTATCAATCGCCATATCGCAGATTATGATGATCACGCCTGGAACGAAAAAATCAAGGCGCTGTCACATTTCCCCGCACATGCAATTCCACCGTTGTTGAAAGGGGAGTGGTCGAACAAAGTTCTGCTTAAAGCATTGTGGCAACAACGTCATCATTTCAAAAAATCAAAGTTGCGCAAACTCGCCGGCGCGTTCGCCGCCCATCTCCTCGTTGGGGCAAAAAACAGTGGGGAAACTTCTTGATTTTTTAGAGCCGGTTGTATACATTGCCCTGTTCCAAAAACAAATCTGGCCTAGACATTATTCGTGTTATAGCAAAAGAAGATGAGACATTACGGCGAATCTTCTTTTTTCATTCAGGATTGAATCAACCGAGGGCTGCATCATGGTAGCATTGATTATGGCCGGTGGAGCCGGCACGCGATTTTGGCCAAAGAGCAGAGATCATCACCCAAAACAACTCCTGCAAATTATCGGCAGCGGCACCATGTTGCAAAGCACGGTGCGGCGGTTGCAACCGATCATTCCGCCGGACCGGGTTTTCATCGTTTGCAAACAGTCACATCGGGAAGCGGTCGCAGGGCAGTTGCCCGAGCTGCCGCGCGAAAATATCATTATCGAACCGCAGGGCAAAAACACCGCGCCGTGCATCGGCCTGGCCGCGTTGTTCATCCAACAGCGTTTCGGTGATGAAGTGATGATCGTGTTGCCGGCGGATCATCTTATCGGCGCCGAGCAGAATTTTCGCCAAACGCTGTTGAACGCCGCGAAAATTGCCGCAGAAGAAAAAGTGTTGATCACCATCGGCATCAAGCCCTCGTTTCCGGCAACGGGTTACGGCTACATCCAGTTCAGCCAGGAAACGGTTTCAGCCGGGCAGGCAAGCGCGTGGCGGGTCAAGACGTTTGCAGAAAAACCCAATCTCGAAACAGCCAAAGTGTTTCTGGCGAGCGGCGATTTCTTGTGGAACAGCGGTATTTTTGTATGGCGCATTTCCACGATTCGCGAGCAGTTTGAAGAACACCTGCCGCAAGTTCACGATGGTTTACTGGAGATCTCCAGGCATTTGGGGACGCCGGAGGAACAGGACATCATCGTGCGTGTGTATCAGCAGATCAAAAGCATCTCGATCGACTACGGCGTGATGGAGAAGGCCAAGAATGTTTTAGTTGTGCTTTCGAATTTCGAATGGAATGATTTAGGCAGTTGGGATGAGGTGTATAAATTATCGCCCAAGGACAAGGAACAAAACGCCCTGTGTGACGGCGATCACGCGCTGGTGAATACCTCGGGCTGCCTGATTGATGTCGCCGGAAAAACGGTGGCAGCCGTGGGCATTCGTGATTTGATCGTGGTGGAAACGGAAGATGCGCTGTTGCTGTGTCCGCGCGAGCATGCGCAAGACGTGAAAGAAGTGGTGGAGCTGTTAAAACGAAAAAAGAAAATGAATTTGTTGTGATTATGAAAGAAGAAGAAATTCTGCCGGGCCTGGAAAAGCTGTTGGATAGTTTGGGTGTTACCCTGCGTTACGAAAAAGGGGATTTTGTTGGAGGCTACTGCCGCGTCAAAGATAAGCCGATGATGATCGTCAACAACGCGCTGAATGCGGGCCAGAAAATAAAAATACTGGCGCGCGAGTTGGCGCAGATGAATTTGGAAAACGTGTTCATCGTGCCGGCGTTGCGGGAAGTGATCGTGGGCGCAACAGCGTCACCGGCCGCCAATGAAGGTGGCATGCAGCAGAACGGAGTCTCATTTGAAAGTGCATAGGAGCGGAAATGGATAAGCTGGATCTCGTGCCGTTTTTTAATGAAGCGTTGTTCGTACCCGCGCTGCAAGCCAAGTCGAAAGACGGCGCATTGGAAGAATTGGTGGATTGTTTTGTGAGCAGCGGGTTTGTGCGCAATCCCGCCATCGTGCTCGAGATGATTCATCGCCGCGAGCAGCTCGGCAGCACGGGTATCGGTCGCGGCATCGCAATTCCCCACGGCCGCAGCACGGCCGCGCCCACGCTGATGATCGCCTTCGGTTGTTCCAAAAAGGGCATCGAGTGGGAAGCGATGGACGGCGAGCCGGTTCAGTTGGTTTTCATGGTTATCGCGCCGCCGCAAGAGCACGATAACAAGTACCTGCCGGTGCTGGGCCGCCTGGTCGAAATCCTGAGTCACTCCCGCGAACGTGAAAAATTCCGCAATGTCAAATCCTTCTCTGACTTCATCAACCTTCTCAAAAACTAATGGCTGAAAAAATCAAAACCCCGATCGAATTCCTCGTTGCATTGCAAGATCTCGATATCATGCTTAAAGAAATCGAGGATGTGAAAGAACTGGGATTCGAAGTTGACAATGAAGGCAAGGCCACGCTGACGCGCGCGCGCGAAGAACTGGCGGCCAAAATCAAAAAGCCGCTGTTTAACAACTACGAGCGTCTGCGCTCGCGCTATAAACGCGCCATTGTGCCGGTAAAAGACGACACCTGTTTGGGCTGCTTCATGCGCGTGCCCACCTCCATCACCGCGCACGGCCGCACTGACCAGGAAGTTTTGGTATGCGAAAATTGCGGCCGGTTTTTATACTGGCTGGCGTAGTGGTATTCCAAAACTCGGCTACAACGGCTTTTCATAAACGCGATAACGTTTATAGAGATCAGCGCCAAGCAATTGCATGCCGCGATTGATCGCAACATTGTTCTCAAGCGTCCAGGAAAACTCGCCGCTGTCAAAACCGGCTGTGACGCCCCGGCGGTAGGTTTCCATATAGAGCGCCGAGCCAATGCCGCTGACATTCTGCAGTCTTTTGATCACACCCAGTGTGAGCACGCGCAGCGTCTTGATCTTTCTGGAATGATACAGGACTTTGAAAATCCCAAACGGCAGCAGCCGCCCATTGATCTTTTGCAGCGCTTGATTGAAATTGGGCAACGAAAGAGAAAACCCCACCGGCTCCCCTTTTTTTTCAACAATCAACACCAGACGCGGATCGACCACCGGCTTTAAATCTTTGGCAAGAAAATCAAATTCGGCATCCGTCATGGGCACAAATCCCCAATTTGTGCTCCACGCGTCATTGTAGATTTTCTTGATGAGCTGCACTTCCTCCCAAAAATTTTTCATATTGATCGTGCGCAAAACAATGCCTTGATCCTGAAGAACTTTTTCGCCGATGCGCAAAATTTTGGGATTGATGCTGATGGCGGTGGTCATGTACCAGGCATACAAATCCATAGCCTTGCCAAATCCGGCTTTTTCAACCAGCTCGACATAATACCGCGGATTGTAAGTCATCATCACTGCCGGCGGCAAATCAAACCCCTCCACCAGTAGGCCGACAGTTTCATTGGTTGAATAATTGGCCGGCCCGCGCAACACGTTCATACCCTTTTGCCGCACCCAGTTTGCCGCGGTTTCGAACAAAGCGTTGGCAACCTCCTGGTCATTGATCGCTTCGAAGAAACCAAAAAAGCCGGTTTGGTCTTGATAGTAGCGATTATGATTGTTGTTGAGAATTGCGGCGATGCGCCCGACATACTTGCCATTACGCCGCGCCAGAAAAAACTCGGCCTGAGAATGTTGAAAGAAGGGATGCTTTTTTTTATCGAGCAGCTTCTTCATGTCCATAATCAGCGGCGGCACCCAATGCGGATCGCCGCGGTAAATCTGCCAGGGTAAACGAATGAAATCACGCAGTTTTTGCGCATGGTCAACAGGCATGATATCAATTTTTGACACCGAGCGGCTCCCTTCGCGAAAAATTTTTGAGGAAGGTTTCTGCCACGACCCGGTCGTGGCAGTTTAAATGCAGGAAGGTCGAAATGGCGATCAGGGAATCAAGCCGAATTGCCGTCCGGCAAGCGCGCATTGACTGATGATGTAATCGAGATGTTCGTCGGTGTGCGTGGCCATGTAACTCGTGCGAATCAAGCCCTGGCCTGCGGGCACCGCTGGCGTGATGACGGGGTTGGTGAAGATGCCGTTTTGGAACAACAATTTCCAAAATTCAAATGTTTTCATGTCTTCGCCGACGTGAATCGGAATGATTGGCGTCTGCGTTCCGCCGGTGTTGAAACCGAGTTCATCAAAAGCGGTTTTGACTTTGTGCACGTTGCGCCAAAGCCATTCCAGGCGTTGCGGCTCCTCTTCCAAGATCGTCAAGGCCGCCAGCACCGCGGCGGTGGCCGCCGGCGGCATGCTCGCCGAAAAAATGAGAGAACGCGCATGATGCTTGATGTAGTCAATGACATAAGCATCACCCGCAACAAATCCGCCAATCGACACAAATGATTTGCTGAACGTGCCCAGCACGACATCGACTTTTTTCTCCAAACCGAAATGCTCGGCCGTGCCGCGGCCATGTTTACCCAATACGCCGACGGAATGGGCATCATCCACCAGAATGCGCGCGTGATATTTTTCCGCGAGATTGACGAGGCCGGGCAAATCAGCAATATCACCTTCCATGCTGAAAACGCCATCAACGATAATGAGCTTGCCGGGAGCATCTTGATGCTTGTTCAAAAGGCGCTCAAGATGATCCATGTCGTTGTGGCGGAAACGCACGACCTGGCCGAGTGAGAGGCGGCAGCCGTCCACAATGCTGGCGTGATTCGCGCGATCGGCGAAGATGATATCGCCTTTACCCACCAGCGTACTGATCACACCGAGGTTGGTTTGAAAACCGGTGGAAAAACATAATGCCGCTTCGCGCTGCATGAATTTCGCAAGCCGCTTCTCCAGCTCTTCGTGCAGTTCGAGCGTGCCGTTGAGAAAGCGCGAACCGGTGCAGCCGGAGCCGAATTCTTGCACGGCTTTGATGACAGCTTCTTTGACGCGGGGATCTTGGGTGAGGCCGAGATAATTATTGGAGCCGGCCATGATTAAACGATGGCCGCGAATGGTGACTTCAATATCGGCGCCGGATGAAATGGCTTGAAAATAAGGATACCAACCCTCGGCAATGGCTTCCTGGGCGCGGGTGAATTTGCGACACTTGTCAAATAAATCCAACTTGCTTCCTCCTCCCTTGGGATTCTGTGCTATTTTGCTCTCATAACATGCCAAATATATCCAACAAGGTAAACGAACGTGCGCAAATATAATCTTGGCCGCCTATTAAAGCAAGCTTAAATCTGGGATAAAAACGCCGGTTGCTTACCTCTCGTTTAAGATAAAGCGATGAAATGTTGAACAATTTCAAGGTGAATTTTTGTTTCCCTAGATTACCAATTTGCTTTCAACTCGTCGGTAATCTCACTCACACGTTGCGTAACTTCCCATTTGACGAAATCGAGCTCGAGCCATTGGTTGTTGACGCGCAATGCCAGGCGTTTTTGGTCGGGATAGAATTTCAGAAATTGGTTGTCAAACAGGGGGTAGGCGTCGGTGCGCACCGGAAAATCATTCAAAATGCGGCGGACATCGCCGGTTGCGGCGTTATACGAAAACAACATGCGATCGCCATAGCTCGTGGTGTATTTGATGCGATTGGTAGCGTCGATATCGCGTTTGATTTCGAGCCGGCCAACCTCGCGCACACGGCGCTGGAATTCTTCAAAATTCTCATTTTCCAGCGGCGTGCTGACTTCGATCACGAAGCCGTTGCGACGGCCTTCCGAAACAAACAATTTGCCGTCAGGAATTTTTTCAAAACGGTAGGGCTGCATCGGCAGAACTGCGATGTAAGTATCCTCGGCGCGGCAGAAAATCCAATCCGGCGGCAGGAAATCCTTGCTCTCCGTCACCGCGGAGGAAAAGTTCTGCAGATCATCGGAGAAAAAACCGTTCAGCCGCACTTGCCTGGAAGAGTCGGGCGCATCATATAATCCGATCAAAACATTGCGATGTTGAAACAAACGTTCATAAGCTGAAGCGCCGGTGAGCTTGATCTCCTGCGCCAAACGGCCGCGCGGCGAATTGGCTTCGGCAAGCAGAATGCGCGGCTCTTCCGTGCGAAACAACGCCAGCTCGCGCGCAGTTGTGGAGGGGTAGGTGATGAAGAGTATTGGACGATCGTCGGTCGAGGACAGGTACGTCAATCCCCAGGAATGTTGAAACGTGGGATAATACAATCCGCCTTGAATGGAGCCCAGAATATACTGCCGCGTGACATAGGCATATTTACCGACATTATTCTCCTGCTTTGGCGCGGTGCGCAGGAAACGGCCGGCATGCTTGCGTTCGAGATGAACATAGCCGCCGAGCGGATCGCGGTTCGTCGCCATCTCCAAAATTACGCTCGCCAGTTCGAAACTGCTGAGCGAGGCAAACAATAGTTCCGGGCTGGGCACCATTTTGCCGGTGCCGAAATATAACCAGGCAAAGCCTGCGCTCAACGTTTCACGCGGGGACATGATTTGCGCTTCGGAAATCCGGCTGTGCGCGCCGGCATACAAGCCGTCTAAATGCTCGGAAGCGAAATCAAGCATGAGCAAATTCAGCATGACGTTCAGGCGCTTACGAAAAAGATCGTCGCGCGTAAACTCGTGCATAAGCGCGAGGGAGGCAAAAAAAGCGGGCATAAATTGCGGTGAATCATATTCGCTTTGGCCGCTGGTGATGACTTGATTAATCCAGGCGGTGAAGTAATCCTTGGCTTCGCGCATATTTTCTGCAGAGGATTTTCCGTTAAACCATTGCTCCGCAGGCGTATCCGGCCAGGTTTCGGAAGCGAGCAACAATGCGGCATAATACATATGCCATTCGTGTTCCGCCTCGCCACGCAAGGTCGGCACCTGGGAGAGGGAACGTTTGATATTTTCGGCAAGGCCATACGGCAGGTTTTGCCGGCCAAAGAGGTAGGTTGCAATGCGGTAGAAAGCGTTTGCCGGTTCGGAATTGGGCCGCGTCAGCAACTCTTCCAGCATGCGATGCGCTTCATTCACGCGTTCGCCGGTGGCATAGCGCGCGGCGACCGCGGCAAAACCCGGCTGCCGCTCATTTTCGACAAAATGCAAGAGCAGCATTTGTCCGCGCAACTCGACGCCACTTTGATTTTGTGTGCTATCCGGTTCTTCTTGTGCACGGCCGGGTGCGGCGGCGAAAACCGTGCTTAACGTGAGTAAACACCAGGCCAGCGTTTGGGGGAAGTGTGAAAGGCGAGTCGGGCGGTGCAATTCCTTCGCAGCGGCGCGAGGCAACATGAAAACGTGCATATCGAATCCTTCTGATGCATCCTGAGTGAGGATAAATTTCCTGGAATTGTTAACTAAATCGCAAGGCTCGAACGTATGGTATGATCAAGAAATTGAATATCGTAACCGTTGCGCGATCACGGCGGGCTTTGCGTTCAGGAAAAGTGATGAATTTAAATAGAACAATTCATATCAAAAAAGCTGTTACGATGTTCACTGGCTATCTTGCCCATTCGGGGAATTGATTCCAATCAACCTCAAACGCCATTTCCAGGCCAAAATAGATCGCCAGCGTCACGATGAAGATGCCGATCAAATTAAACCAAAATCCGGTTTTTGCCATTTGTGGAACTGAGACATAACCGGATGCAAAGATTATGGCATTCGGCGCAGTGGCAACCGGCAGCATGAACGCGCAGGAGGAGGATACCGCAACCGCGATCATGAGCGGCAAGGGATTTATTTGCATCGCCTGGGCCGTGGCGGCTGCGATGGGTATGAAGATCGTTGCCGTTGCCGTGTTGGAATTGACTTCAGTAAAAAACGTGATGGCCGCGCAAATCAACAAAATCATCAGCAGCGGCGGCATGCCGGACAGCAATTGCAGGCGTTCGCCCAGCCATTGCGACAATCCCGTCGAAACAAATGCGGCTGAAAGCGCAAGCCCGCCGCCGAAAAAGAGCAACAACCCCCACGGCACTCTCACCGCGGTTTCCCAGTCGAGCAAGAATTCGCCGCGTTTCCAGTTGACGGGTATCAGAAACAGCAGCAGGCCGGCGACCATGGCGACGGTCGAATCTGCTACATGGTTTTGCAGATCGAACGCGCTGGCCCAACCGGGAATGCAAAAAAGCCCCAAATCAATATCGATGCGAAAAATCCAGGCCAGCGCTGCCAGTACGAAGATTATCAGCGTCAGGCGCTCGCCTCGCTCCATGCGGCCGAGCTTGTGCAACTCATCCGCGATCACGGCGCCGGTTGCCGGTGAACTCTCCATCTTGAGGGGAAATAAAACTCGCGTCATGAACAACCATACGAGCGGGATGAACATGATGACGGTCGGAATGCCAAAGCTTGCCCACGTTATGAAATCAATTTCGGGTGCTTGTGGAAAAAGCTTTTTGACATTGCTGGCAAAGATCAAATTGGGCGCCGTTCCCAATAATGTGCCCATGCCGCCGATATTCGAGGCATAGGCGATGCTGAGCATCAAACACGTGCGCAAATTGTGGAGGCTGGCAGCCGTGTGCCCGCTCTCACTTGTTTCAAGTTGGGAGATAACGGCCAATGTGATCGGATACATCATCATCGTCGTGGCGGTATTTGAAATCCACATGGAGATAAACGCCGTTGCCAGCATGAAACCCAACACCATACGCCGCGGACTCGTTCCGAGCAGGTGAATAATGCGTAACGCCAGCCGCTTATGGAGATTCCATTTTTGCATGGCCATGGCAATGAAGAAGCCGCCCAGAAACAGAAAAAGAATCTCGTCGCCATAATTCACCGTGACTGCTTTCATCGGCAGAATGCCAAAAAATGGAAACAACACCATGGGCAGCAAGGCAGTCGCAGGCATCGGGATCGCTTCCGTGATCCACCAAAAGGCCATAAGCATGCTTATTGCGAGCAGGCTGCGCGCTTCTGGTGAAAGTTCGGGAGTCAACGGCGGCCACAAGAGCATGAGAAAGAGCAACGGTCCAACAAGCAAGCCGATTTTGCGGCGGGCGCCAAAATATCCGCTCGCCATTTCATCTGGTACTGGCGGCTTAGAAGCCATTGAGGTAATCTTCCAAAAATTAAACCAGCAGGTTGATTAGAATGCGGCAAGTAAACAAGACCTGGAAGGCTGCGCGAAACGACGGCATGGTAATTTATTGCCTGATAGCTCGCGAAGAGCTACAATCGTTGGTCCGGGCCTGTCCGCAATTCAACCGGTGCGATGGATCAAGCCGGATTATTTTTTATTTTTCGCCACTTCCAGCCGAATAATGTGCTGCCCAACCGGCGCGACCAGCGATGTCGCGAAGCCCAATGTCGTAAAGCGCTATGTTCCTTGTGATGAGTTTGCCTCCCGTGTTTTGTTTGCACCGGGACGAAGGCCAGTCCCGCCATGGTCTGGCGCACGGCGTGCAGTCTTTTTTCTTCTGTTAAGAGCTCGGCTTCGGTGCAAATGCCGCGTTGCACTAAAACGTTGATCACAGCTTCGAGTGAAATCTGGTCCGGCGAAAGGGAAGAGCTACTCTTTTCGTATTTTGTCGCGGGTGCTGCGTCGATAATGGCCGGTTGGAGCGGGTGATCGTCGATGAGTTGCTGTTCGATGTTGTCCGTCATGTTTAGATCCTTTAATCCTATTAAGGATGCAAACGCTGGTGTGACGTCTGATTTTTGGTAACGGCGAATCTATTTTTTTTCTGTTCCAAACGCAAGGTGAAAAATGGCAGCCGGCGACAAGATTACGAGGTTGACACTTTTTCAGATGATTGTATCGTGTTCTCGCCGGCCTATTGTCAAGAATCAAAAACGCCGCGATCGTTTCAGCAAGCGGCGTTGTTCACTTCCGTTTAAGTTGTTGTGCGACTCAAGAATCGCCGGCATAGCTGTTCAATTTACATAGATACGAAAGAGATCGAAGCGCGGCGCCGGCTTCTTGAATCCCAACAATAACTTGAGTCTCGACGCTAGGGCTGCCGGGTGATGGAATAAAACGTGCGAAGTTGCTTGGCGGGATTTTCAGTTGTGAGTGCTGTCGTCTTCAGCGGTTTTGACGGCCTCCCATTTGCCCTGGAATGAACGCCCGCCTTCACGGCCCTTGAATTCACTCAAGATCTTATCGCCCTTTAACACGGCCTCATGACGATAAGTCACTTGCAAGCCGCGCGCGGATTCGAAATTCAAATTGAACGTCAATATACCGCCGTGCAAACGAATCTTATTGAGATTTTGTTTTCCCATTTCGCCGCCATCGTCTTGCATGAACCCGGTGAGACGATTGTTCTTTATCGTCAGCTTCAGGGTCCAATCGCGCACGGGATCAGCACGATTTTCGCGAATACCCTTGCCCTGCCAGGTGCCGGCCCAGTTTTGTAATTCGGATAAACTTGTTTGATTTCGTGTACCACCGCAGCCAAGCAGCGCGAGTGTCAGGAGAAACAGACAAATGAACCGCATGAGGAGGTGCCTTTCGAATTCATCGAGATGTCATGCAAACCGAACGGATGCTGCCGTTCGTGCCCAAAAAGTCACAACGAAAGGTACCGGCAAACCTTACAATTTGCGGTTTGATAAGGAAATTGACGCGGCAGAGATTAAGGTTGGTTGCTTTGAACCGTAGCATGCGCCTGACCTTCAGCAAATTGCAGACGAATCCTATCTTCCGGCTGCAACTGTGCGGCTGCGCTGACAAGCGAACCTGAATCATCTTTAAAAACTAATGCAAAGCCGCGGCGGAGAATATTCTGATGGCTCAAGGCCTGCAGGCGATGATAGAGATGTGCGATATCTCGCCGGTGTTGCGCCAGCAATTGTTGCATGCTTTGTTGCAGGCGGCGGTGCTTTTCATCCAGCGTTTGGCTGTGTTGATGAAGCGCGTCGATTGGCCGGCGCATGCCATAGCTGCGGGCGAAACGCCGCAACCGTTCGCGCTGCGTTTGCATCTGGCGGTGAAGGTGGAGATAAGCGCGCTGTAATTGATGCCACAACAGGCGTTTTACTTCCCCTGCTTGTGGAACAACCATCTCGGCGGCAGCCGAAGGCGTTGGAGCCCTCAAATCCGCCACGAAATCGCTGATGCTGAAATCGATCTCATGCCCCACGGCAGAGACCACCGGAAGCGCGCTGGCGTAGATCGCGCGCGCGACAATCTCCTCGTTGAACGGCCATAAATCCTCCAGCGAGCCGCCGCCGCGACCGATAATGACGAGATCAACTTCGCCGTACGCGTTGAATTCCTCCAGTGCCTGAGCGATTTCTTCCGCTGCGCCTGCGCCCTGGACGCGCACGGGCCGGAGTATGATGGCAATCGCCGGCCAACGCCGCCGCAACACGCTGATTACATCACGAATCGCCGCGCCGGTCGGCGAGGTCACAATGCCGATACGCTGCGGATATTCCGGCAGAGGTTTTTTGTGATCTTCATCAAACAAGCCTTCCGCGTGCAAGCGTTGCTTCAAGCGCTCGAACGCCAATTGCAAAGCGCCGACGCCGGCGGGCTGCATTTGCCAGACTTCGAATTGATAGTAGCCGCGTTTTTCGTAAACCGTGACTTTGCCATGCACCACGACCTGCATGCCGTCGCGCGGGGTGAAGCGCAAATTACGATTCCGCCCGGCCCACATGACGCAGGGAATTTGGGCCTCTTCATCTTTCATCGAAAAATAAAAATGCCCGGACGTGTGATGTTTAAAATTCGAAATTTCACCGGTCAGCCAAAAGGGAGGGAGCCCTTCTTCGAGTAGATTTTTGATGCCCGCAGTTAACTCGGATACCGTGAGCAGTTCGTTGGGTGGTTGTTCGCTTTGCGCGACGCGAGAAGCCATGGCAAAGTTGTCAGGTGATCAAAAGCGGTGAATCCGGAGTCGAATTGTCGTTGATGAAAGTGGTTTCAAATTTTTCTTCCGGAGAGGTTTTCTCCAGCGGAAGATCAATCGTGAAAATCGTGCCCTCGCCGGGAGATGATTGCACAGAAATTTCGCCGCCGTGATCATTGACGATTTGCCGGCAAATCGCAAGCCCGAGTCCGGTGCCATAGGCTTTCGTGGTGAAGAACGGTTTAAAAACATCCTCGATAATTTCGTGCGGAATGCCGCTGCCCGTGTCGCGCACGGTGATGCGAGCAAAACGCTTTGACCAGAGTAGGGTCCGCACCTCCAGCAAGCCGCCGGTTTTCATTGCTTGAATGCCGTTGCGCACGAGATTGACCAGCAGTTGGTTGATTTGAATCGTATCGATCCACATTTTGGGCAAGCCCGGCGCGAGATTCATGCGTATTTCAACGCGTTTTTCCCGGGCCTCGTCGCGCAGCAAATTGCAAACTTCTGCGGCTTGTTGATTGAGATCGGCCAATTGCAGTGAGGGTTTGGGCAGCTTGGAAAAATCCAAAACGTTCGCCAGAATTTTTTCCAGGCGTATCACTTCTTCCACGATTACGCTGGTAATGTTGCGGGCCGACTCATGATCATGCAACTGGCGATTGAGGGAACGGGCAAATCCGCCAATCGTAACTAACGGATTGCGGATTTCGTGCGCGACATGCGCCGCCATGTTGCCAATTGTCGCCAGGCGCTCGGCATGCACCAGGCGATCGTGCGTTGTCTGTAATTGTTCATAAGCGTGTTCGAGCTTGCGCTTTTCCAACTCCAGCCGGCGATAGGCATCAGCTTTTTCGAGCGCTTGCGCGGCTTGACTGGCAAACAATTCCAGCAGGGAAATCAAATCTGAGGCAACGGTCTGCGTGCTGAAGCGATTGTCCGCCACAATCACGCCCTTGAGGCGGTCTTTTGCAATCAGCGGTACAGCGACAAAATCCTCGAGCTGCAATGCGCGAAAGACTTTTTTGCAACTCGGATGATCGAGCCGGTTCGGCAGCCCGCGATAGGTATGTTTGAGCAGGATTTGCCGGACGAAGTCGGAATCTTGAATGCCGAGTGGAATGATTTGTTCGCGCACGATGAGATCCAAACGGCTCGGCGTCGCAGGCCGGCGTTTGCCGTATTTCTCCAGGAAATCTTCCAGTGAAAGATGCTCGCGCTCGAACGTTTTCCAAATTTCCTCGGCTTCCTTGGCATTAACCGGGCCGACCGCCATTTTTCCCACTAAATGCTGGCCGGAATTGTCGGCCAGGAAAATCATGGCGCGCGTAAATCCGAGCGCCGGTCCGGCGGTGATGCCGGTTAAAATCAAATGGAGCAAATCATCGAGATCAATAATGCTTTGCAATGCCAGGCCGATGGTCGTCAGCATCTGCAATTGTTCATCGCGTTTGTGCGTCTCCGTGACATCTTCGACGACGCCGACCACGCCTTCAATTTCTTCGGAGGATTTTTTGACCGGCACGCAATGAATATTGAGCACGCGGCGCCGGTCGGCATGTTTGATATAATGAAAATAGTGAACCTTCCAGGGTTTTTTGCCGGTCAATACGCGTGCCACGGCGGTGCGCAAAAAGGTGTCCCGCAGTCTTTCATCTTCTGCAATAACGCGATGGCGCAGGTCTTTGGGGTTTTCAAAATCCAGCAGCCGCGCGAGCACGTGATTGGCGTGCTCGATCCGGCCTATATCATCTGTTGAAAAAATACCGATTGGGGCCGTGCGCATAATCAACTCGAGATGATCGCGCGTCAACTCGACTTCGGCGCGCAATTGCTGGTTGCGCAGGCGAATGTCATGAATGATGAAAACATTTTCGATGACGTTCGTCAGCTCGCGCAGGCCAAAAGGTTTGAGCAGGTAGGCGCTCACGCCGCGTTCGAGCAGCGTCGTTTTCAGCAACTCGTCGCCGCCGCGCGCGGTGAGCATGATCACCGGGGTCTCGCTTACGGCGCGATAAGCGGGATTGTGCGTCAATTCGTAGAAGGCTTTCTCGCCGTCCATCTCCGGCATCATAAAATCCAGCAACACCAAATCCGGGCGATGCGCCAGCACTGCTTGCAAGCCGGCGTGGGCGTTGTAGGCAGAAATGAGCGTATAGCCCGACTTTTCGAGATGGGCGCGCGCGAGATCGTGCATCGTGGCATCATCATCGATCAGCAGGATGGTGCGAGGCGTGTCCCCGATCATGGCATATCCATACAGAAATGGCTAAAAGACGAACGGGCGTCCCGCCGTGCGCTGGCAGCATGTTTGTTGCTGCGTCGCCCAGTAAAACGCCCGCCACGGTTAACGGAGCTTCTTTTTATGCCGGTTCTTCCGCAAACGCTTTTTGCGTTTGTGCGTAGCAATTTTATGCCGTTTACGTTTCTTGCCGCTGGGCAAATCGCTTCACCTCCTTCGAACTAGTTTTTATGTGTTATCGCATCATTTTACAATCTTGGGGCAAAACTTCATTTGATTTCAGATGTTGCCGCGCCGGAGTTCAAAGATTGCTCAGCGATCTAATGGCACCCGCATCCGCCGCCGCCGCAACAATGGCCGCCGCCGGCGGAGAAGTCAGACGCATGCGCAGGCGCGCTGCTGCCGAGGGTCGTGTTGGTCGCAAAAACCGAGAGCAAGCGGCTCACCTCGCGCGTGCCGCAGTTAGGACACTGCAATTCCAATGCTTCACTGTCGCGAATAAGTTGTTCGAATTTCGTCTCGCATGCCGGGCAGCGATATTCATAAATCGGCATAGTCACCTCAAAATATCATTTGATAACGCAGTACGGGTAGGGTTTGCAAGCGAATCAGATGTTGCTCGATATCGCCAAACAACAAATCCCACATGGTTGTTTTGCGAACCGACGGTTTGATCACTCTGGCTTTGCCGGTGATGCCGCCCATTTTGCCGGCCAGATCGACGGCATCCTCATACGTGCCGAGGAGATCGATTAGCCGGATTTCATGCGCCTGCTGGCCGGTGTAAATGCGGCCATCGGCGTATTTCAGTACTTGTTCTGTGGTCAAGTCGCGTTCCGTTGCGACCACGTTGACAAATTGCTGATAGGCATTGTCAACATAACTTTGCAGTTGCAGGCGATCTTCTTCGTTCATGGGCCGGAACGGCGAGCCGGTATCTTTGAATTTTCCACTTTTGATGACTTCAAAATGCACGCCGATTTTTTGCATCAACTCCGTGGCGTTGAACATCTCCGCGATCACGCCGATGCTTCCGGTCGTCGTGCCAGGATTCGCCATGATCGTATCGGCGCCGCATGCGATATAATAGCCGCCCGATGCCGCCACCGAAGCCATGGACGCGATTACGAATTTGCCGCCTTCGCGCACGCGTTTTACGGCTTCATAAATTTCTTGACTGGCAGCCACGCCGCCGCCTGGGCTGTCGATGCGCAGGATAATCGCGGCGATATCCTGGCTGCTGCCGTAGCGCTCAAGATTTTTGACCGTGGTTTCGGAATCAAGAATGACACCCTTGACCTCGATTAACCCAACGCGCCTGCCGGTGGAAAGCTCGAAGCCGTCATCGTTGTCGGTGCGTCCAAAGAAAATCGAGGCGATGAAGAAAATGAAAATGCCCGCTGCCGCCAGCAATAATAAACCTAAAAACCAATCTCTCCCGCGTGCCATAATTGTTTCGTGATTTGCTAAGTTGAGGCCTTAATGAACGCACCAGTATAATAAAAAAGCGCCTAAAAGTCAACGAAAGGCACGTCTGCCAAGGCCCACAGGGCGTTTGATTCTAATGCGCAATGACCACGACCTTCGTTGTTTCAAGCAAATCGCCGGCCCGCAGACGCATGAAATAGACGCCGCTGCTCACACGCTCACCGGAGCCGTCGGTTCCGTTCCAAGTCAGGTCTGAATGAAAGCCCGCACCACGCGACCCGAGATTGAATTCCCTGACGACTTTGCCGTCTTCGCGATAGATCGTAGCGTGCACGCGCTCGCGCTCCGCCAAACGATAGGGAAAAACCAGAACCGCGCCTTCTCCGATGCGAAAAGGATTCGGCCGGGGATTTTCCAACACACTCGGCAAATCCTGCTGCACGCCGTATTTTACCTGCAATTGATAATCATAACTCGGCGACTGATTTGCGGAGGGCGGCGCTCCGACATTCGTGATCACAACGCTAACCGTATCTTCACGCAGCAGTGCAGGAAGATTGACCGCGGCGAGGCCTTGATCTTTCATCACGTCATAACCTGCACTGGGCGAACCTGAAATCGCGGTTACCGCCCAGCGTCCGGGATCAGCGTCGACGTGTAGATAAATTTGCATGCTGCGCCCCTGACGCACAAATTGATAGTAGTGCGCCGCCAGCGGTTCTAAGCTGCTTGCGATCGTCGTATCGGATGAAGTCTTTTGCATAGCCGCGATCGCCACGGCAGGATAAGCTTCGCCTTCTTCATAAAACAAATCCGCGTCTGCCCGGTAGCGGGTAAAATAATTCCAACTGGAAAATTCCTGTATCGCCTGCGCGAAAGTGATGGGGTATATTCCCGAATCCAAGACACCTTGCATTGCGAATACCGCCGGTTTATCCTCAATTTGATCCCAGATCAGACGCACCAACACGGGGTCAAGTTTTTTGGCAAGATAATGCAACCAAATGCAGGAACCGTATTGATGAAAGTTCGTCGTCGAGTTTAGCGGTAAATCGGGGTTGCGAAACCAGGTGCGCAGATATTGATAATAATCATTGATGTCATCGTAGGCGACGTCTTCGAACCAGGTGGCAGAAAGCTCGAAAAAAAAGATATCGACATCACGGAAAAAGTAATTCAATTGCACAGCATGAAAATATTCATGCGCCACCGTAACGCGCAGCCCTTCCAAGCCGCGCGTATAGAAATTTGAGCCATAATCATTATCGATGCGAATATAAGAAGGCCCACTACCGGACGAGAACTCCAGAATCGTCTCGCCATAAAGATTGCCGAGATCGAGCACGTAGAAGTCGAATTCCGGGCCGTCTGAGCCGTTGTCATTTGCGTGCGGACGCATGCCAAGCTCATCGACGAGTAGAGAGTACGCGCGTTGTGCAGCGAGGCCGGCTTCATAGATAAAATCCGGAACGCCGGCCGTGTTGGTGGAGGCGGGATTAACGGCATCGAACCCAGTGGTGGTATAGTGAATTTTGAATCGGCCATCGGGCGTCACATATGTTTGCGGGAGGGAGGGACGCGCGAATGCTGCTCGCAGTTGCGGTTGCCAGTCAGGGTTCTTTGTGCGCTCGGCATGCAAAGCCGCCAGCGCAGGAAAACCGCATTTTACCGGCTCAGCCGCCAAGCCGGCGCGGGCTTGTTGATAATCGGTCAGCAATTGTTCAGCATGAGTTTTTGTTTGACCCCACACGGACGGAGCAAGAGCAGACAAGATCAGAAGCAGAGGCAAAAGTCGATACATAAGTAAGGTCATTTTTTTCGAAAAGTGAAGGTTAACGGGACGCCGGTGAATCCAAAACGCGAACGGAATTTTTTTTCCAAATACTGCCGGTAACTGCGCGCAATGGAAGTCGGGTGATTGCAAAAGATGGCAAATACCGGTGGATTGATTTTTACCTGCGTGCAGTAATTGAGTTTGATTTCGCGTTGATCCATCGAGGGCGGCTGATATTTTTGAATCGCTTCCTGCAAAAACGCATTCAGCTCGCTGGTGCGAATCTCGCGTTTGCGCTCGGCTTCGACCTGCATCGCCAATTCGAGCAATTTGAACACGCGCTGGCCGGTCAACGCCGAGATGAAAATCAAAGGAATGTAGTTGAAGATGCGCAACTCTGCGGAAATGGCTTTTTCAAATTCCTTCACCGTGCCGGCCTCTTTCTCGATCAAATCCCATTTGTTGATCGCCAGAATCACGCCTTTGTGCAGATGCGCGATTTCATCGATGATGTGCAACTCCTGCTCGGTGATGCCCTCCTGGGCATCCATCACCACCACGGCCACATCGCAGCGGCGAATGGCGTCGCGTGTGCGTACGGTGCTGTAAAATTCCACGGCTTCTTTCACGCGCGCGGATTTGCGCAGGCCGGCGGTGTCGATCAAAACGATATTTCGATTCTTGTAGCGTAAAATCGTGTCAATGGCATCGCGTGTGGTGCCGGGAATATCGGTCACAATCACTTTTTCGTGACCCAGCAGCGCATTCACCAGGGAAGATTTGCCGACATTGGGGCGGCCGACAATTGCCAGGCGCAAATCTTCCGAGGGCGGTTCAGCGCTGGTGTTTTCCTCGTCGCTCGCAGCGCGGCGCCGGGCGTGCGCAGGCAATGTCGCAACGACGACATCCAAAAAATCACCGACTCGTGTTCCGGAAACTGCGGAGATGGGATGAGGCTCACCGAGCCCGAGTACAAAAAAATCGGCGATGGCGGGCAGATGGCTGTTGTCGTCGATTTTATTTACCGCAAGTAAAACCGGCTTGCCGCTTTGCCGCAACATGCGCGCGACTTCCTGATCCAGCGCAGTGATGCCGGTTTGCGCACCCGTGACAAACACCAAAGTGTGCGCCTCACTAACCGCGTCGGAGATTTGCCGCAGAACCGCTTGATCGATAACATTCGAGCTGCCGGCAAAATAACCGCCGGTATCGATCACGACGAATTCATAACCGGCCCATTCCGCCTCAGCATAATTGCGGTCGCGCGTCACGCCGGGCAAATCATGCACGATCGCCACGCGCTTGCCGGCGAAGCGATTGAACAAGGTCGATTTGCCGACGTTGGGCCGGCCGATGATGGCGACGATGGGCTTTTTGGTCATAATCTCAAGAAACTGGCGAGCGTTTGCAGTTTTGCGCTGCTCGTTTTTATGTCATCAATAAATCTCTTTAAGCTTGACTGCTGGAGGTTTATTGCTTTGTGTAATTGTTTTGCATTCTCAAGCAAGTCATAATCGTTGAGATTGATTTCGGCCTCATGTGCTGCCAAGATAATCCATTCTTCCAACCTCGGGCAAAGCATGATTAAGCGATTGCCCCGGCGTTGATCCACAAAAAGCTTTACACCATGCAGGAAATCCTGATTCTGCAATGTTTTGATGTAGCCGGGTTGTGGACTGAAAGGAACTTCATCAACCAAACCGACAACGTTATTGTTTTTAGCAAGCGTGTTGCAAACATTCCCTCTGCTGTAAGCATGCTTATCTCTTTGTTCGAAATTCCCAAAGCACTCACAAGAACCTTATCCGGGTTGCACTCAAGATAAATCATGTCTCCCCCAGAAATCGCTCCAAATTAAAAAACACGCTGGCATCGAGGCCAAGAATCTCAGAGCATGCCTCCGGCGAAACAGCTTCTAATTGAGTTACGGAGTCTGACGAGGAGGCTACAAAAATACCAACATCATCTTTTGGCGCTTTTTCTAAAACCGAAATTAGAAAATAGGGATTGTGTGTTGAGATAAAATATTGATTCGATGAATCCAATGCAATCCGTTCTGCCAAAAACTTCGTGTAGTAGGGAAAAGCATGCGCCTCCGGCTCTTCAAAGATGATGATGGAGTCATGGTTGGTTTCAATCGCGACATGATGAAACACAATTCGACGTAGCGTATCTGAAACCAGCGCATAAGGAAAAGAGATAACCGCGTCTTCAATTTCTTTCTGGACTTCGATTTTATTCTCACTCTGCTTTAAGACGATCTTGAGGCCGTATTCGCTGAATACGTTGGCGGCCATTTTCCTGGACTCTTTGTTGGTTAAAAGAATCTGGGAAAGGTTCTCCCCATTTACCGGCATGAGAAAATCAGCTTCCTGATTGGTAAACACTTCTAGAGTGGCAAACCGATAGAATCTAAACGGCGTGTTGCAATCCCCCTCCGAGTTTCGAATCTCTTTTAGAGTCGCACTGAATTTGAAAGAGCCGCCGTGCTCCTTATCTTTGAGTTCGCCCTTGAATTCTCCCCGATCGAACTTAATTTGCAAGGACATCGTATCGGCATTTATTTCTATAACCTGGCTGAGATCATGATCATTGAACAGGTTCGTCATGTTTTCAAATCGGACAAGTTCTTTGAGATTCCTTAAAGGCGCTAAGGGTAATGAAAACAGACCAATGCTTTCCAGAAGGTTCGATTTTCCCGTATTCGGACGACCAAGAATGATGTTGATTTTTTTACAATCCAGGGCAAGCTGCTTGATCGACTTGAAATTTTTGACTTCAAGGAATTGTATCATGGCTCGACTTCTTCATGATGATTTTATCAAAATTCATTTAACAATGAAAAAATCTGGCTGAAATCATTCTGCAGCGGCGCCACCGGGACGCCGAGTTTTTCCGATAATTCGCTCAACTTCCAATCATCGAGAAAAATATTGTTATCATTCAGACAGCTTTTGGGCAAAAACACCGCCGCGCCAAGATCGCGTTCGTGCAGGGCGGCGAAAATATCCTGGCCGGTGAGCAGGCCGGTAACCGTTATGCTCTCGCCATAAAATTTGTTTTTGACCACTACGAGTTCCGGTGTGAAATTTTCGATCTCTGCCAAACGCGATACGATATTTTCTTGAATGAATTGCCCGGCCAGCGTGGCCGTCACCAGCGTGACTTTGGTCGGCTTGGGAAGGACTTGCGGCAAACGATTTATTTGTTTCTTCTGAAAATCGTTCAACAAATCGCGCAGCATGCCTACGCCGTTTTCCATTTGGTCAAACGCATCATAGCGTGCGGCAGGAGGGAGGGCTTCGCCGGCAATAATATAAAATTCATCCGAGGGATAAACGAAATGGGTGTCAAGCTTCCGGCGGAATTCCGCGGCGTAATCATCGGCAATGCGCAGCAACTGCCGGGCATAATCTCGCGTCACTGGCGCGATCCTGGTCAAACCCTCGCGATGTTTCGTCAAGCCCACCGGCACGATGGCCACGCTGCGCACACCGGGATAAAATTTAGCCAGGTCCCACAACGTTTTGTGCAACACCTCGCCGTCATTGATCTCCGGACACAACACGATTTGCGTGTTGAGAGTGATGCCGTTTTCGGTGAGGTAGGCAATCTTATCCAGCAAGCGATCGTCGAAATTAATGCCGAGCAGGAATTTTCGGATCTTCGGCTCGGTGGCATGCACGGAAATGAATAGCGGCGTCATGCACTGCTGCACGATGCGCTTGAGATCGACGCGCGAAATATTCGAGAGCGTGACGTAATGCCCAGACAAAAAAGAGAGGCGAAAATCCTCGTCCCGGAAATACATGGTCGAGCGCATGCCTTTGGGATTTTGGTCGACAAAGCAGAAAATGCAATCATTGCCGCAGCCGCGGATTTTCAACGGCTCGAAATTGAGGCCGAGGCTGTCGTCGGTTTCTTTTTCAATTTCATAGATGACAGTTTCGCCCTCCCGTTTGACCTCCAGTTCGAGTTCTTCGTCAGTGACGAGATAGCGATAGTCGAGCACGTCGCGCACCCGCTGGCCGTTGATGCGCACGATTTCGTCGTTGACGCGTAACCCGAGTTCTTCGCCGGTACTGGCGTTGTCAATCGCGATGATTTTCACGCAAATTCATTCGATTAATGTGATTGATTTTTGGTCAAAAATAAAACGCCCGCCAAATACTTGGCGAGCGCGTCAAATATAAGCAATCGGGCTGTCGCAGTCAAACCAAAACTTTGAGCACTATTTGATCCCGAGTTGTTTGCGGATCAATTCACACAGGCTTTCCTTGATCTCGGTGTGACGGGGTATTGGCGCACTTCGTCCGTTTTTAGGGTTCGTGTAAATGTCGTGGTTGCCGCCATGGCGTTTCAAATAGCAGCCGGCATTGACGAGTTCTCGAATGAAATCGCGCCGTTTTACACGTCAACTTCCAGTTCTTTAGTCTGAACGCCGGCGCGAAATTCGGTCGCCTCCTCGGCCATCATCAGTTGATGCGCTTCGCGGATGTTTTGTTCCAACTCTTCCAGCGATTCGCCTTGACTGAAGATCCCGGGAATTTCCTTCAGTTTGCCGACGTACCAGCCATCATCAAGCCAGTACTCAAGTGTAAATTGCCTTCGCATAGTCTGTGTTGTTCCAAAGTATTGCACAGTTGGTTTTGTGCGTCATCGTTGCTGCAGCTCGCGATCACGCTGCAAATTCCATTGAATCCAATCGACGCCGGCTTCGCGATTGGGGTCGATGCTGGATTTGGCATAGCGCCCGTTTTCGCGAATCTCGATTTGAAAGCCGGCAACCAAGCGCACCCACTGATCGAGCGAAACTTCATACGGCCCGGGAATTTCCGTGGGGCCGGGCACTTGTGTCGGCGGGCCAACGGGACGCGATTGTTGCTGCAAACGTTGGCGCAAACCGCTGGCCGGCCCGATGTCAACCTGGCCGTCATATACCGCGATGCGCGTCGTGCTGTCGGCTTCCATGCGATAAACCGTGCCGCGCACGGCGCAAACTGCCGTTGGCGATTTGATCTCGAATTTCTCGCGGCCCCATTTGAGCTTGAAAATATTCGCCCAAATCGACCCGCTCTTCAGTGTGCCGTCAACTTGCCGGTTGCTTTGCGCCAGTTTCGATTGTTCGAAATCAAAAAGTGATTTTTCGCCGATGCGAATCACGCTGCCGTCGGTGAGTTTGATTTCACAGCGTGATTCTGCTGCGGTTTGAATCTGATCGCCTTGCAGCACCGGCATTTTCAATTGCGCCGGCAGCCATTTGGTGCTCTCGCGGCGCAGCACGGTTACTTCTTCGTTTTTGCCCAAAACGAAACTAATGGTTCCCACCGCGTCGGGCGCGGGCGCATGCGCCATGCCGCTCGCCATTAACCACACCACCAAGGCAAAAGTTGAAAACTTCAGTCGCAGTTGCATGATCCTTGCCTTAGCTGGAAAATTATTCGTTCACCATTGGATGCTTGACCAGTGGATGCTTGACCAGTTTGTAATCGGCAAAAGCTTCAGCCGTAAAATGGCTTGCCGGAAAATTTTCGGTGGTGAGTTCCGTTGTTTCTACCGTGGTTTCATAGAGCACGTTGCTGCCAGAACCTTCGTCGCTTTTCGGCTTTGGCATCATTTTGCCGAGCAAGCCGCCGACCGACTTCGGCATTTTAGCGGCCTTTTCTTGATCCTCCGCTGACATTTGTGGATTCTGGCCGCCAGGCATGGCTGTCGTTTCGAATTTGCTTTCAGTCAACAAGGCAAAGCCCTTCATCTTTTGGCCTTCTTCCGCCAGCTTTTTCATGGCATCTTTCAATTGCGGGTTGGATTGCAAGGCCGCAAGCATGCTTTGCGCCCCAGTGGCGGACATATCCATGCCGAGCTTCTCTGCAAACTTGCGCCCGAATGCCGATAACTCTTCATAGCCCGGCGCGTTCTCCGTCAACCACATCGCTGAAGTGATAACCATTCCGCCTTTGCCGCCCTGCTCTTGCGGTGTTGCTTCCTTGGTGCCGGTCGCGGTCATGGTGAGAATCGTTTTCTTGGTCGAATACCCGGCTATCGTTTTGGTCTCTTCTGTCGGTGTGACTTTAACGTCAAAATCAACCTTCACCTCTGGCGCGGATTCGTCTTTTTTCTTGGCTTTCGGTTGTGGCTGTGAAAAAGAGCTGGCCATTTTACTCAGCATTTCTTTCCATTGCGCGAACGTCATCTCGGTGCGCTCTTTTTTCTTATGATCGAAAGTGATCATGATTTCGCGGTCGAGATCGACGATGGCGGTGCTGATCAATTTGCCTTTGTCATCGAATTGATCCGTGCGCTGCTGATTCCCCTGAACCGAATTTGTGGCGGTCTGCGGCTTGTCGCCGCCGCCCATTTTCATCACACTGCCCATGAAACCGTGAAACTTGGTTTTCGTCACAGTCGTTTGCTTGACGCCGCGTGAGGAAGCGCCCAGTGCAAAAATGGGAACGATTGACAGAATGAGCAATCGCGTGATATTACGATGAATTCTCATGAGGCTTTCTCCTTGGTTGAAAGTTTCCTGCGTCGTGATGTGTGCAGCCTCCCTCTCCTTGCAACGCACACTACTTCTTATTCTTCTCTTTAACCACATCGCCGCTGGTATAGCCGCTACCACTGACCACTGCGCATGATGAAGCCTTGCCTTTGCCGCCGTAGTTGTTGTCGGTGACACGAATTTCACCCAGAGTCTCTTCCGAAGCGCCTAGGGACTCGCCGGTATCCGGATCGATCAATTCCTCGCCCTTGCGTGTCACGACAAAAACATCGCCGACTTTGACGCCGTTTTCCTTGCCGGAGTTGATGATGACGTTGCCGTCTTTCACCATGATCACTTTCGCCGACCACACGCCGCCCCCGCTTTGTTCATCCAGCAACTTGACGATGTCGTCGATCGCTTCACGGGTGGCCTTGCCCACCAGGGATTGATCAAATTGGGATTGATCGCTGAAGCGGAAATCCGGAACATCAACCGAAATGCCGGCTTTGGAATTTTCTTTGCGAATGTTTTCCGCTTTCAAGATTTCGCCGCTGGTGACATCGACGAAGCGAACATCGATGCCGACGGTTGCGCTTTGCTTGCCGACGCTTGCGCCAATGCCGATTTTTTTCAGAGCGCCGCCGGTGGAGGCTTTCTTGTAGCCGAACTCTGTCACCGCGCCGATCACGGCCAATTCAACGCCGAGCATTTTGCCGGCTTGCGCCGCGGTTTGCGGATTGACCACGCCGGACATGCCCAGCCCCTGCTCTTGCAGAAGCTTGTCCATCTCGCCGCGCTCCATGACGCGGTATTTGCCGCTTTTGACCAGCGTGGTTGTCAGCATGTCCGCCATGCCGTCGCCCACGCCTTGCCCGGTCCACCAATACCAGCGGTTGCGTGAGTCGGTTTTATCCTCGAAGGAGAAAACCGCAACGCGTTTTTTGCCGCCGGTTTTTTCTTGCGCCGGCGCGCCGGTGGTTAAGGCAAGCGCGGCAACGAATAAGATCCCCAATCCCAGGAATTTTCTGTGCGTCATACTGGCTCCTTGCATATAAGCATGATTATTGATTGGTCGAATCAGGCGTGGTGGAAATAGATTCCATTTCAGCCGCCTGCTGTTTGATTTTGATGTCAACGCGATTCGGCGAAACGTTCACGATATCAACTGTGAAGGGCGCCAAATCCTTGTTGGCCAGCTCACGCGCAAGCTGCGCCCCGGTGCCCAAAATTTTGAGATCCAGGGTCGCGACGCCGCCGGCGGTGTTGCGCTCGTAAACGTTTTTCAAGCCACGCAGGTTGAATTTGATCGTGCTGACAAATTGTTGCAGGTCGCCGTAGTTTTTGTGCCCCTGCACTTGCACGGTAATGCTGTTCTCGTTGTAGAAATTTTTTTGCGCCTCGGCTACGACTTTCGTCAACAGGGTTTCGCCGACTTTTTTAGCGGTTTTTTCAATGGCCTTCGTGCCGCCGGTGACTTCGTCGATATGCGGGTGCGCGGCGTTATCCGTGGCGGTTGCGATGATGCGCGCATCGCCGGCGCGCACAACTTTTGCCGTCATATTCGCCTGGCAGGATTTCATGCCGCCGAGATTCAAATTCGTTTGCGCCACTTTGGCAACGGCTTTGCCGGTGATGATCAACTCCGCTTGTTGCGCCACGGCAATTGCGGCTGCAGCTTTGGAGTCACCCTCCAGCGCAGCCAAAATTTGATCGCGATTTTGATTTTCCTTTGCCTGGCCGGGATCAATGACTTCGAAGCCTTTGTTGCGGAATGCATCGATGATTGTGGTCTCCGCCACCGTCAGATCGACTTCGAAATAATGATAGCGATCGGTGTAGCCGATGTTCTGCTCGCCGATCATCACCATCACACGCGGGTTTTCCTTTTGCAGCAATTCCGCGAGCGCATTGTCGTCGTTTTTCAAATCGTTCAAATTGACCTGCGCGCGCATTTCGACTTCGTAGGTATCGTATTGGCCCGCGCCTTCGCGGAGAATGTCATATTTGCTTACATAGCCGGCAGACCAGGCGAGAATGCGATCCTCGACCATTTGAAAATTCTGCACCAGCGTTTCGGATTTGATGTTCGTGCCCAGCGCTTGTTGCACGGCTTTGCGCATGGCATCATCGATCGCCTTGTCGCGGGCAGCCGCCATATCACCGGCTAAAACTGCGCCCAAACCGACGACCGTGATCTCCGCAGTTTGCGGCCGCGCCGCCTGTGACCATGCGACTGATGACATGCCCCACAAGGCGAGCGCGACAAGCGCCCGGCTCATCCAGTTTTGCTTTGACAAGATTATCCCTCCTGATCTAAGTTGTTCGACGCCAGAAGTTCAAAATTATTTTCAGTATTTCACACGCACGGCTGCCGGTTACAATGCCAATGGCAACTCGGCGTGCTCCCCGGTTGCTTCGTTTATGACAAGGAGAGTGCCGGTTTCGGCATGACGTAGTTGTTGATTGGCATTCAGCAATTCAATGCCATAGATCGTTCCACCGGCGCCATATCGACCACGACTTCATCACTCATCGGAATAGCCTCCACGGCAGAAGTTTTTTCGTGAAAACAAACATAAGCGAGGTTATGACGTGAATCGTAAGTAAGCTTCATGGTTTATTCGCCAGTCGACAACAGCAGAAAACCCCGGACGAAAGAAAACCCGTGATAACACCGCCGGTTTTTCTTCCCGCCGAGGTTTTCGAAAATTTCAGCACGTGAAGTTAAAAGGTGATGCGCAAGGCATTCTGAAAATCGCGAATCACCAGCAAAGCGTCTGCGCCGGACATATGGCCTTCGGGATTGAATGCGCCGGTAATCTTATCGGCATTCATGATGCCGCGATCAGCCATCAACGCTGCGGCATTGTAAGAAAAATGATCGCTGCGCATGTCCGGAAAGCGCGATTGCCCGCCAATGTATTTCGTTGTAAGCGCCTTGTCGCCGGTCACGGCAACCAGGATGCTCTGCATCGTCGTGGCGTAGTTCGCCCGCGTGATTTTCATGTCGGGCTGGAAGGTGTGATCCGGAAACGCCTCCATGCCGCCGATGCGAATGATATCCTTGATCCAGTTTTTTGCCCAATGCGTTTCAATATCCGTTGCGGCAGGCAACTCTGCAGCCTTGGGCTGTTCCATTTTGGTGGGATCTGCCGGGGCTTGGAAACCGGTGTCGAAATTGGGTTGTTGTTTCTTTTTGAAAACTTCTTCAAGCTTCAATTCTTCCAGCAGCAGCACGGCAAGATCGGCGCGGTCGATTTCAGGAATCAACGCGATTTTCATGCCGATTTTGGTGCCCGGGGCAGCGCGTTGAATCTTTTGCATCGTGGCATAACCGGCATCGGCGCGGCCGGCAAATTCACCTTTCAGCGCGATAACTTTGCTGTACGCTTCCGCGGCCGGCCCGAATTGATACGCAGTTTTGTAGGCTTCTGCTTTGTAAAAATGCGCCTTGTCGCTGTTGGGATTCAATTTGAGGGCGCGATCAAATTCATTGACGGCGTCTTTGGTGAGATCCGCAATCTTATCCTGATTTTTGCCTTCATCTCCCTGTAACGAGGCGACGCGCATGCTAAGAATGCGGCCTTTGATAATGCGGGACTCGACCGACTTATCGTTTTTGCCCAGCGCATCATCGACGGCTTTCATCGCTTGATCGATATTGCCCTCGTAAGCATACGCCAAACCGAGCCCGGCATCCGCTTCGGGATATTTGGGATCGAGTTGTTTGGCGCGCATGAATTCTTGCTTGGCCTCGGCAATGTTGCCGCTATCCAGCCGGCGCATACCAATGCTGAAATGGTTGTCGGGTGTGTCCAGGACGGACTCTTTCTTGAGCGCCTTTGACCCGCATGCCCACTGGCCGGCCATTAAAATCACGGCGCACAACAGGACGAGCATCTGCAACGGCTTGCTCCG